>JARRLJ010000231.1:0-4411 GCA_037387025.1 Gemmatimonadales bacterium | reverse complement strand
AAAACGGATTCTGCGCGAAGGGTTTGTTGCAGGTTTAATCGGCGCCGCTGCCGTGGCGCTCTGGTTCCTTGCCGTCGATATCGTGGCCGGCAGACCCTTCCTCACGCCAGCCATGCTCGGATCAGCCGTGTTTTGGGGGTTACGCGATCCGACAACTGTCGAAACCACGTTTGCCGCTGTAGTCGGATACACGATGATCCATGTGGTGGCGTTTTGCATCGTGGGTGTTCTCGCCGCAGCGCTCGCATCCCTGGTGGACGACATCCCAGCAACGCTGTTCGTGGTCGTCGTATTCTTCGCGATCTTCGAGTTTGGCTTCTACGTCGTGGTGGCCGTGATGGCGCAGCCATTACTCGGCGGGCTCGCTTGGTGGAGCGTTGCGGTCGGCAATCTGATTGCTGCTGTGGGCATGGGTACGTACCTCTGGCGGGCGCACCCACGCATCCGGGAGTCACTCACGCTACATCCTCTAGGTGAGACGGCGGATGGTGAATAGCTAGCGCCTTGATTCAGAAGTCGATCTGGCCGGCAGTCGTGCGTAGCGAAAAGTCACGCACCCCGGCTGTGCGCCGGTGCAATAGTAGCTGAGAAACTCGAGCTTGGCGAAGTCGCCATCACCGTTTTGGATCACGTAGATGTGACGTTTTGACTTCAGCACGTGCGAAAAAGGGCTGTAGTCATACCACTTGGCAAGGACTGGATTGACAGTATCGCGACCCAGTTCCGTTACGTGGAAGCCGTGCTTGGGCACGCGGATGACACTGTCGAAAGGAACGGCACCGAGATCCGCTGCACTTTCGGCAGTCATGACGTGAAACCGCCGAAAAGCCAGGTCCCAACCGGACGTATCGGGCGGTGCAGTCACTAGGCCACGGGTCAGGTCGAAGAAGTGCCAGGTAGCTGCATCGCTTGCATCAATCGTCACTGTGTCGAGTACGATTGCCGCCATGACAGAGCCGCGCGCTCTAGTCGATGGATCGAACTCGGGCACGTCCGGGCGGAATAGCGAGCCGGCGACGAGAAACGCGAGCACGAACAAGAAGGAGATGAGAGCGAGCACCAGTGCAATGGGTGCTCGTGACGTACGGCGCAGACGGATCATCGTACCTGGAGGGTAACGATGTTCAGACATCTTGGTCAATCGACGAGCTGGACCGAGGCGCGGACGCTCAAGTCCCGGCAGTCGGCCTTCGTGTACCTCCATGTTGCCCTGCTATACGAGGCGGCGGGACTGGCCATGTGGCGCAATGACATGCTGCCCACCAGGTTCGGTCCGCCCTGGATCTGGTTGGTTGCAGGCGCGCTGATAGCCGCCGTGATAGTAGTCGGCCTTTACTTCTGGCAGAACGCCTGGCTGGCTCGTGGCGTGTGGGCGCTGCACGGTCTCCGGCTTCCCGCACTGGTGGACGGCGCTTTTTTCAGAGCCGGCGAGACGCGACTGCCCGGGAGCTTTTACCTCACGGCAATGGTGGTTGTGCTGATCAATCTGTGGATGCTCGCCCGGGCGGGGTGGGATCTGTGAGCTTTCGCACCTACTTCGAGGTGGCGGGCGCGGACCGATCGCGTCTCGAGCACGAACTCCTGGCACAGAGGGATCGCGTGGCCACGCGTCTCAATACGGTCGAGCGTGTTGTGGCCGTGATGAGCGGCAAGGGAGGAGTCGGCAAGAGCCACGTTTGTGCCGCGTTGGCTGGCGGCGCCGCCAGACTCGTGCAGCAAGGAGTCGGAGTCGTCGATGCCGATCTCCGCAGCCCAACCGTCTCGCGCATGCTCGATGCGAGGGGCCCTCTGATCGTGACGGACGACGGTGTCTCGCCGGCGGTAGCAATCGAGCGAATACGAGTCGTGTCGATGGACTTGCTCATCGAAGATCGACAACCGCTGTCCTGGCGGGAACCGGATGGCGATAGCTACCTGTGGCGCGGCGCACAGGAAGCGGGGGCGCTGAGGGAATTCCTCGGAGACGTCGCCTGGGGATCACTCGACGTGTTGTTGATCGATCTACCGCCGGGAGCCGACGGTGCCATGGATCTCGCGGCCCTGTACCCGAACATCGCTGGCGCAGTTGCCGTTACGATCCCGAGTGAGGAGTCCGGGCGTTCGGTTGCGCGAACGATCCGGGCTTCGCTCGCCGGCGGTGTGACGCTATTGGGTGTGGTGGAAAACATGAGCGGATGCACGTGCGCAGCCTGCGGTTCTCACGGGCCGCTGTTCGCCGGTTCCGCAGGAGACGAACTCGCCGAAGAGTTCGGCGTCCCCTTGCTTGGCAAAATCCCGTTTAGAACCGCAAAGACTGCAAGCCGCTTCACGGGGCCGGAGGAGAAAGCGCTCGTCGAGCGGTTCCTCGAGGTGCTCGCATGAAGTTCCTGTGCGTGACCTGCGATCAGCAGATGCATTTCACGGAACGCCGCGAGCCGGGAGACGGCACCTTTGCAGCGGCATTCTCATGTCCGGGGTGCGGGCATCGTATCGCGTTGTTGGCCAACCCTATGGAGACCCAGCTCGTGGGGTCGCTTGGCGTGGAGATCGGCGGGCGTACCCTGGAGCAGCAGCCACTGGAGTTTGTGCGAAGCAACGTGGTCGGAAAAGACGATGCGTTCGAGGACGACGGTGGCAGGAAGGCGGGAGGGTGGCCGACGTGGTCCAACGCCGCGGAAAGCCGTCTCGCACGGGTTCCGGGTTTCGTGCGCGGCATGGTCAAGCGGATATACGGCGAATACGCGCACGAAAGAGGAATCGGCGAGATAACTCCCGAGGTCATGGACAGGGCCCGCGTCGATCTCGGGCTGGAGGGAATGTGACGCCGCAGTTTGAGGAGCGCGTCGTAGGGGATCTGCGCATACGCATCGATCGAACGCTCTGCGTCTCCTTCGGCGATTGCGTAGACGAAGCAGAGGGCGCGTTCACGCTCGACCGGGATGGAGTCGCCGTGTTCGTGAAACCGGAGACTGTAGATCGCGATCGTCTCGTTCGAGCCTGTGAGGCCTGTCCGGTCGACGCGCTGACGGTGCTCGACAGCGCCGGCAACCAACTCGTCCCGTGAACCGAAGGGATTCACTATGTATCGAGAGCTGATCGTGCCGGTCGACAATTCCGCACACGCGAACTGGGCGGTCGACAGAGCGATCGACATGTGCGCAGCATCCGGCGGCCGAATCACGGCAAACCACGTCTATGCGGCACGGTTGCACGATGTCCGGTTCCGCCAACTCGAAACTGGCCTGCCGGCACAGTTCCAGTCGACTGAAGAAATCAAGCGCCAGCGCAAGGTGCACGACAAGCTCATCGAGAAGGGTCTACAACTCATTTCGGATTCATTCCTCGACCAAGTGGATCACACGTGCACCGCGGCCGGTGTCACGCTGCGCCGCCAGCTACTGGAGGGGATCAACTACGAAGAGATCATCCGCGAGGTCAACAGCGGACAGGGGCGCCTGCCGAGCCTGATCGGCTTCGATCCCAACATCGCATCGAACTACGATGGCAGCGACCACGTTCGCTCGGACGTCCGGCTGGACGAACACGGGCGAATAGTGGAAGAAGAGGAGGACGCGGCAGCGAAGGTTGCAGGCACCTCGAACCGGTCATACGACCTGCTGCTAATGGGCGCACACGGGATCGGGCGTCAACCGTACTCGCAACTCGGTGGTGTGGTCTCGCGTGTGGCCCACGCCGTCGAAAGAGACATGCTGATCGTTCGCGACGACCGTCCGCTCCGAGGCGGCCGATTCATGGTGTGCGTCGATGGCTCATCCTATTGCTACAAAGCCATGCGACGCGCCCTCGAGTTGGCGCAGCATTTCGGGGCTTCGCTGTACGTGTGCAGCGCGTTCGATGTGGAGTACCACCACGCAGTGTTCCACAACATCAAGGACGTGTTGTCGGTCCGTGCGTCCAAGGTGTTCAAGTTCGAAGAGCAGGAGGAGCTCCACAACAACATCATCGACAAGGGACTCCTGAAGCTGTCGCAGGCGAACATCAAGCGGGCGGAGGTGATGGCTCAGGAATTCCCCGATGTGCCGATCACGTCCCAGATCCTGATTGGAAAGCCATTTCAGGTCGTCCTCCAGTGGGCCGAAGAGATCGAACCGTCACTCCTGATAATTGCGCGTCACGGTGCCCACAGAATCGATGGCACCACAATGGGGTCTCAGGCCGAGAACCTCATCCGCCTCGCGCCCTGCAATACCCTGATGATTGGTACCGTCGGCGTACGTCCCGAGGAAATCCCGTGGATCGAGGAGGACGGGCAGGAGACGCTACCATGGGCACCGGAAGCCGAGGTCCGCATCCTCCGCGTGCCGCCGTTTGCCCAGGGAATAGCGCGCAGGGCGGTGGAGGAGTTCGTAGCGGAACGCGGTGGAGAGATCGTGACCAACAAAGGGCTCGACGAAGCCATCAAGAAACTGTT
>JARRLJ010000230.1:0-4412 GCA_037387025.1 Gemmatimonadales bacterium | reverse complement strand
TGTCTCGGAGGTATACATATTCAGAGGCAGACATACACACCAGAAGCCCAGTTGGTCGAAAGCGGATCACGTTTGGAGCCAGGCGCCAATGATTAGATCGCTCATCGCAAGCGCGGCGGCGTGCATGACAGCGGCAGCCTGCGGCGTAGATATCACAGCACCTGACTTGGTCGGTGAGTGGGGTGGCGAGCACATCAGCTTGTCCGCATCGCTGAATCGAAGCACCCTCGAGTACGATTGCGCTCATGGCACAATAGAGGGAACCATCGAGCCCGATCGCAGCGGGAACTTTGAGGTCACGGGAATCCACGTGCGAGAACACGGCGGTCCGGTACAGCAGGATGAGGTACCAGACGAACACCCCGCCCGTTACGTCGGTTGGACGAACGGCGATCGCATGACGCTCACCGTAATCCTGACCGATACAGGGTTGGAGATCGGCACCTATCGGCTGCGATTGGGAGAACAAGCGCAGCTGTTCAAGTGCCTCTGACGATCACAACGGGAGCTGGTTGCCCAGACCACTGAGGGACGTGTAGTACGCCGAGTGATCAAGAAAGGTCGGCACGGGTGCCGATAGTTCTACTCGCCGAAGCGTAGGATCCCAAAATGCTGGAACTCGTGGAAAGTACCGCTAACCCGCGACCAGTACCACGAGGTGGGAGTTTCGCCGTCGTAATCGACACGGTAGAAGTTCGCGCGCCAAAGCGAGCCGGGCTCGGGAGGGACGTCCTGGAGCGGTGTCAGGAGTGCCCACGGGATGAACACTTCTGCGCGCCAGCCTGTGATGCTTGCCCCGGACTCGCGCAGCCCGCCCAAAGCGGTCGTGGCGCGCCGCGTGAGGCGCTCACCATCGTAGTGCCACGGCCGCCAGCCCAGGAATTCCCCCTCGAAGTTCGGTATCAAGATGGGTAGCTCGTAGCCGAGCGGAGAGATCTCGTACTCGAAGTACACGGGGTAGGCCTCGTCGGTCCACAAGAACACTTCGAATACATCCTCGTTCCAAAGGTCGAGAAAGTCCTCGGTCATGGTGGCGGTGAGTAGAGAGTCCGAGCCGTCCATGAGGACATAGAGGCCAGTCGACGAATAGAGAAGCTTCACACGGGTCTCGTACTCCAGCCCTCCTTGGCCGCGTCGCTCGAGTGAAATCCATTCGGTGCGCTCCCAAGCCGGTGCCGATCCATCACCGGTGAGGTCGAAGTCCTCAGTCGAAGCAACGGTCATCTCCGGGAGGGCCCCCAGCGGGTCGCCTCCCCCCGTATCGGGAGTGCTGCAGGCCACCCCAGTCAGGACACCCACACAAAAGCATGCGGACAACAGGCTTCGGAACGTCACTGGCAGTAGCATTGTATTCCTCCCATGAGTCGTCGCATCACCCAATCCCAACTTGATTGTCGAACATTAATCCATATCAATTATAGTTGATCACGTTGATGATCTCATATCCTGAGGACACTCAGAACAAGAGCCCTATCTATGACTCATAGGAGTCTTCTGCTTCTCTCTCTGGCAGTCTGCGCGTGCGCCCCTAGGCAGCCTATCCAGAGGGGGCCCTACACTGTTCACGTCCTGGCCGACGGTGTCGTTCGCATCGAGGACGCCAACGACAGCAATCCTGCTGGCATTCACTTGAATGAAGATGAAAGCATGGCCGGTATGAACAATTGCTCGGACATGTACCTGGTAGTTGGGAGTGAAAAGGCGTTGCTCATTGACCTTTCCAATGCCATAGAATGGGACAGTACAGCCACCCAATCGCTACGTGCCATTGTGTACGATCGCGTGGGTGATAAGGACCTCTTCATCACCGCCACCCATCGGCATGGCGACCACTTGGGCATGCTCCCCGCATTTTCGGACGATCCCAGGGCCAGTTTCTGGATCCCAGAGGCGGAGTTCTCGGGCATGGAGATATTCCCCGCAGCGAGAACTTCCAGCTTTGTGGAGCGTGACTCGTTAGACCTCCGCGGTGGTTTCGTGATCAATACCATGGAGATGCCGGGCCACACCGCACATTCCACCTTGTTCTTCTTGAAGGACAAGGACCTCGTCTTCACCGGCGACGCAATCGGTTCGGGCAGCGGCGTCTGGCTTTTCGACTATGAAAGCTTTTTGACCTACAGCAGGAGCATTGACGATTTGATTGCATATCTCCAAAGCCCTGACAACCATGTCGATCAGGAAGAGCTGGTGATACACGGTGGGCACAGTTGGCAGCGCGGAGCACTCGATGAAATGACCGCCCAGTATATCTACGACATGCGAAGCCTAATCGAGCAAATCGGGGAGGGGACGGCCGAAGCAGTCGAGATGTCGACGTTCATCCCGTTTCTGGATACGAACTTCAAGTATGGAACGGCGACGATAACATGGAACAGGGAGGCTGCTGCCAGGTATGCAGGCTCGATCCGCACCCTACCTAACTGATTCCCCGCGTCCTCTGCAGTTTGACGAGAACCACTCGTAAGTGGAGATTGTGCCCGGTCGGCGACGGACTCATGCCTCACTATTCACTGTCAGAACGTCCTCTACATCCAGTGGCGGCAACATCGGCGCTTGTTTGCGATGATAGCTCTCCATGCACTTCAGAATCTTCTCCAGCATCTGGATTGTCTCCAGAATGTGCGGTCCCTTGTTCAACATCACACACTCCGCGCGTTGTGCCATCGCCGCATCAGTGATCTCGGCCCGCGCCGGGCGCCCTTTCTTCGCCAATGTCTCCAGCACCTGCGTGGCCCATACGACGGGAACGTGAGCGGCCTCGCACATTTTCAGAATTTCTTCCTGAATCTGCGCCAAATGCTTCCAGCCTCCTTCGATTGCCAGGTCACCTCGGGCAATCATCACGCCGACCGGGTACCTGCTCATGGCTGCGAGCAGGATTGCGGGAAGGTTCTTGAATCCGCTTTGCGTCTCGATCTTCAAGATCACGCCCCGAGTGTCGGCCTTTAGCGCGTCCAGCTCGGCATACAGTTCGAACACATCCTCTGGTCCATTCACGAAGGACAGGTTCACGACATCGGCATGTTCACTGACAAACAGTAGGTCTCTACGATCCTTCTCAGTCAACGCGCTGGTTTCCAACTGACTCTCGGGTAGGTTTATTCCCTTGTCAGATCTGAGCTTCGCCGCGTTGTTCTTCGCATAAGTTATCTCAACGTGGATCTCACCATCCGAGACTGACTGTATCACTCCTTCTACCTTCCCATCGTCGAACAATATCGGTTCGCCCGGCTTGGTATGCTCGAACACTTCCGTCAGTGTGCAGGAGACATGCGCACACTCGATCACATCCCCTGAGGCATCCAACTGCGCCGGTTCACCAGGGCGAGGATCGCTGTGTAGGATCAACAGGTCACCCTTGCTGAGCAGGATCGTTTGCTCGAGAGGAGGTAACGCCCCAACAGTGAACTTGAAGGAACGCTGTTTCTCGTTCAACGCGAGCTCGGTCCCATTAGTCACGAATGCAGACTCGTAGCAGACCGCAAGTTTCCCTCCCGCTTCACCCCTTTCCACTTGCAGTTTACGGCTCTTGCCACGCGTGTCTTGAAACCGCAACTCGGCACCGTCAGGGATCCGCCCTAGAATCCCTTCATCAACGGGCAGATGGACTGCATCGGCAGCACCTCCGGTGGCTCCATTCGGCCCCAACCATACTCTCGCCGGAACGGTCACCACCCCAAGCGGATCTCGTTCGGGATGGATGTGCACGACCTGAGGTCCAGGTACGAGGGGGCCAGTCCGCAGCTTGGGTCCGCCTAGATCCATGCAGACTTTGCAGTTGCGTCCAGTCTTTCGTTTCGCTGCTTCTATGTTGCTAACCATGCGCTTCCATGCCGCGACATCGTCATGGGCACAATTGATGCGCGCACTGTTCATGCCGCTCGCTACCAGCTTTGCCACCCACTTCTTGTCGTCCGCTGCCTCGGAGGGTAGGGTCACCATGATCCGTCCCTTGCAGCCCTTGAGCTTCTTCCCCAACAACGCCGTGGTGTTTGCGCCAAGGCGTTTCGTTCCCTTCTTGATCGACAACCCGACCTTGCCGGACGTTCGCTCTTTCGAGCCGGCAATTGCCTTCAACGCCCTCTCGACCGCGACGAGACTAGCCATGACATGGCTCTCGGCCTTGGCAAGTCGCGACACGCCCAGCCGCTCGAGGTCGTCCTGTAAGCTGTCCAGATTCTGATGTCGCAGTGCGAGGTAGTGGATCAGATTAGTGGCACTCTTGCGGAATGACGGGTGGATCGCGGCAAGCTCAGTTGCATACTTCTTCTCAGTTTTACGTGCTGCTTTGCGAATGGACTCCAGCTCTGCGATCGTCTTGTCGAGCTTCTTCCGATTCATACCCATGTTCAGAGACTCCGGTGGGGAAGATCAACTATCGTTCCTGCGTGCCGAATCGCTCGGTACTC
>JARRLJ010000229.1:0-4417 GCA_037387025.1 Gemmatimonadales bacterium | reverse complement strand
GCGCGGAGTTCGCTGCGCGCGCCCCCATGGATCCAGGCCGAGTGCAAACCGGCGGCTTCATGGGTCCCCCGGTCAACATCAGCAACGACTTGGTGGGTGGAGATTTCATCGTATTCACGATGCAGAACGGTGAGATAGGAGCGGCCCGCATCCGCACAGGTTTGACCGACCTGAACTACAGCGAGGTTGTCAGCGGTCTTGCAGCCAGCGACACAGTGGTGGTGCTGCAGAGTGGCAGTTCGGCGACAGGTTCATCCGCTGGAGGCGGCGGACCACCGGGGCCACCTCGCTAGCGCTTGGCATTATGCTGCAAAAGACCCCGGGCTGCGCCCGGGGTTTGCTGTCTCTATGATGGCCGCCGTGTTGTTCAGTGCTGCAGTGGGGGTGTTCTTCGGGCTTTGGCCCGCGCGCAGGGCGTCGTTGCTCGACCCCATTGCGGCATTGCGCTACGAATAACAGGTCACCCCCCTGGGACTACCGGAAAGGACGACGGGTGGTGGGGGTGGAGGAGCCGGGGTTCCGGTAAGCTGGGACTCGTGTGCGGCAAAGGAGACGGTCCACATGACGTGGTCGGGCCGCACATTCACCTGAACGGCCCCGGCCCGCCCGCCGGGTCTGTAGTATCTTGGTGTAATGCCGAGCCCACTCACTCAGGTGCGAGTCCCCGCTTCCACCTCCAACCTCGGCTCCGGCTTCGATTGCCTGGGCCTGGCACTGGACCTATGGCTGCAAGCCCGCCTTGCTGAGGGCACCGGCGACCCGATTTACTCGGGGACAGTGAGCGGCATCAAGCAAGACGACGACTTTCTATTTCTCACGCTGGGCGGTTCCCTTCCGCCCGGCCTGAGATTGGAGGTCGAGTCTGACATCCCGGTGAGCCGTGGGCTAGGCTCCTCTGCCGCAGCCAGAGTCGCGGGGCTCGTGCTGTCCCGGCTTGTAGCAGGTGCGGCTCCCGAGCGTGACTCCATCTTCGACAGCACAGAGAAGTTGGAGGGTCACCCCGATAACGCCGGTCCGGCTGTCTACGGCGGTCTCGTGCTGAGTGCTCGGCGTCCCAAGACTCTCAAGCTACACTCGTCGCTGGGCATCGCTCTCGCGATCCCCGAGCAACCGGTCAGCACACAGGCAGCTCGCGCTATTCTGCCGAAACTGGTCGCACGCGAGGATGCAATCTCACAGGCCTCGCGGTCGGCAGCCTTGCTGTTGGGTCTCACACTGGGAGACGGCGACATGATCGGTTATGGCATGGAGGACATGATCGCCGTCCCGCACCGCAGGCAGCTCATACCTGGCTTTTCGGCCGCCGCTGGAACCGGTGTTGAGACTGGAGCCTACGGTGTGACCATCTCAGGAGCGGGATCGGGGATCGTGGCCATAGCGGCGAAGGAGGCTGCTCCTGATGTGGCCGTGGCAATGGCAACCGCGCTCACGCAGAGCGGAAACACCGCGGTGGCCCTGTGGCCTGCGGTCGTGGCGGGGGGATACGAAGTGGGCGGTGACCGCAGCTAGGATTCCGCCTCAGCTCCATGCTGGGTCTTCAGCCAGATCAGCCATTTCCCGATCTGTCTCGCGTGCAGGGAGCAGTGCACGTAGTGGAACCGCACCCACTCGGGAAGGTTGAGCTCGCCGATCACCGGGTGAGGCAGGAACACACCGGTTTGCTTCTCCTCGGGCCAATCATTGACGAGGCCACCGGTTCGCTCGATCGCCATGCGGAAGGCAGCCTGTGCCTCGTCGGGATCCGGATTGTCACTCGGAAACGTGTAGTCCGGTGCTCGCATACCCTTGGGGAATTCCCCATTTCCGAGCAGCACATGTCTGAGCAGGGTTTGCTCGGGAGTGGCATTCCGCGCCATGTTCGATTGATCGCTGAGGTCCTCGAAGTCCGCCGCTACTACGTCGATCGAGATAGCGAGATGCTCCACGATCTGGGCCAGGCTCCACTGACCGTCACGTTGGCGCACCCAATCCACGGGATCGACGCCATGCAAGGGATCCAGAACTATCGGTTCCAGCCGAGATAATTGATGTGTGACCTTCATTTTTCCACCAGGGCAATGCACTCGATTTCCACTTTGGCTCCCAGAGCGAGCCCGCTACCCGCGACGGCGGACCGTGCCGGCGGATCACTGGGGAAGAAAGAAGCGTAGACCTCGTTCACCGCGGCGTAATCACCGATATTCTCGAGAAACACAGTGCACTTGACGACGTTGGCGACCGAACTCCCCGCGTACTCGAGGACCTGCCGAATATTCTCCAGCGCCTGCCGGGTTTCTGCCGCGACACCTCCCGGAACCAAGTCCCGGGTTCCGGGCAAGTTTCCGATCTGCCCTGAAAGATAGAGCATGTTCCCGACACGAACAGCGCTGGAAAAGGGAAGGCCCTCGAGAGAGCCCGGCAGTTGGATGACCTCTTTTTCCTGCGCCATGCCAGTCGCCGGAATGAGGAGGCAGCACACCGCAATCATCATGAGTCTCATGAGTCCAACTCCTACACTAATTGAACTGTGCTTCGTCAATCGCGTCTACGATGGAATTGTATAGCCTGGCCTTCGGCGTGAGCTCCCCGGTACCGGGGTCCGCCTTGATATACCATTGGCACATCTCCACCAATGCCATCGCCTCGTCATCCGTGAGCTTTACGAGGAACGCGTCTCCGAGCGGCTCCGCTGCATCAAGCGAAGCCGCCTGATCTTCGGGAAGCTCAGGCGTTTGTTTGAGGGCATCCAGCATCTCAGCGGTCATGCGAACCAGCATCACGTCTCCCCGTGTCCGAGTCAGCGCTTGCCGTGACGCGCTCGTACCCATGGCAGTTCACCACCGGAAGCCGAGGGTAGTTGGGAAACCGCTCGTCGAACGCCGACCTAGAGCATAAACGGAACACCGAGCCCCGCCGGTTGGTCACGACACGGCCGTGCACGCAGGTAGCGCACAAGCCGACGGCTATATCGGCGTCATCCATGGCTGGCGAAAGCTGGTATCGCGCCTGTTCTGCCGCAAGGTTAGATTCTCTTCGACCATGACTCAACTGACATGCGCCCGCTGCAGCAACGAAGGGACGCAGCTCGCTGCCCCGCCTTTGCCCAACGAACTGGGCAACCGCATCTACGACTCCATTTGTCAGTCCTGCTGGGATGAATGGCTGAAACAGCAGACCGCCATCATCAACCACTATGGACTGAACCTGCTGGAACCGGATGCCCGCAAGTTCCTGACCGTACAGACCGAGGCCTTCTTCTTTGGTCCGACGGAGGGCTGAGCCCCTAACTCGCCGGGCGGTCAGTTTCACCCTGAACGGCGAGCCCATCGAAGTCACATTCGCCTCACACAAGACGCTGCTCGAGGTGCTGAGGGAAGACCTGGGTCTCACGGGGACGAAGCATGGGTGTGAACTCGGCGAATGCGGGACCTGCGCCGTCCTGCTCGACGGACAGCCGGTGCTGTCCTGCCTGGTACTCGGAATCGCGTGTGATGGAAGGGATGTGCAGACCGTCGAGGGTATGGCCGATGGACCAGCACTACACCCGCTACAGGAAGCATTTGCCGAGCTGGGTGCGGCACAGTGCGGATACTGTATACCCGGGCGGTTGCTCACCGCGCAATCTCTGCTGGAGCACGACGCTTCGCCGTCCCGCCAGCAAATAAGGGAAGCACTCGCAGGCAATCTGTGCCGGTGCACGGGGTACATAAAGATCTACGAGGCAGTGGAGCTGGCCGCGGCGAGGATGCGCGGCGAACACGCTCAACCGGATCGAGAATCATTGTATGGCAGTGGCTGAAGACGGCCGTTACGCCGTGGTAGGCAAGGCGCAGCGGAAGATCGACGCCAGCGACAAGGTGGCTGGACGGACTCGTTTCGTCGACGACCTCGCTCTGCCTCGCATGCTGCACGCGAAGCTGTTGCGTAGCCCGCACGCACACGCCCGGATAGTCAGCATTGACACAACCGGGGCCGAGGCCCTCGAAGGCGTAAAGGCAGTCCTCACGGGAAAGCAACTTCCGATTCCCTTCGGAATCCTCCCGGTGAGCCAGGACGAGCACGTCCTGGCACCCGACATCGTGCGGTTCGTGGGAGATCCGGTGGTTGCTGTAGCCGCAATATCGGAGGACGTAGCGACCGAAGCCCTGGACTTGATTCAGGTCGAGTACGATCCGCTACCACATATCACCTCGCCGGAACAGGCAATCACGACCCAGAACCCGCTGATTCACGATTACGGTGACCGGGGGAACCTGCACAAGCTCGTGAACCTGGAGTTCGGCGACGTTGACAAGGCTTTCGAAAGCGTGCAACACGTGCGCGAGGATATCCTGTTCTATGGAGGAAGTACCCATCTTGCCATGGAGCAGCATGGTGCCCTGGCAGAGTACTCACCTGACGGCAAGCTCACATTGTGGAGCTCGACCCAGACACCCCA
>JARRLJ010000228.1:0-4424 GCA_037387025.1 Gemmatimonadales bacterium | reverse complement strand
ATCAAAGCGGCGGGTCTCCACATGGCTCCGCCCTTTTCAGGCGGCCAGTAGGTCGACCTAATGAGTTCAACAAACGACGCGCGGTGCACTATCTCGTTTTGTTGAATGACCCCCACATCATCCAGCACGAACCCGTTGCCGATCGACGGGAGAGAGACGACAACGGCAACCGACGCGGCCAAAAGAAAAGCCCTGGTCAGTTCACGGCTCGTCGTCATCGGGAAACGTCCTCGTTTGATTGTGCCGTCAATGGATTGTCCACCCGGGTGAGAACTGGCATCGCGTCGGGCTCACCACTCGGCGGGGCATACCTCCACACCGGCCAGCCCGGGTATTGCTCGAACAGGTCGTCATTCCGCTCGAACAGGTCGCGGGCGAACACTATGCCCTCCTTGAGGCCAATCGAGTTGCGCCACTCCAGGTTGGCATAGAGCGTAAATCCTTCCAGATCACGTCTCATCTCCAATACACACTCCGGAGCAATTGGCCCTGGACGCAGGCGCAGGCCCGGATCCGGCCAGTCAGCACGCGTCTCCAGTTCTGGACCTCGAGATTGCATCAGAATCCTCAGGCGCTGAGTAACCTGAGCCGGCGTCAGTGCGGAATCTCTGGCAGTCAGAGTAAGTCGGTGCAGATCACATGCGTCAACCCGACTGTACGCACGTTCAACCAGGCCGGGAGGGGAGCCAAGGCCCCACAGGCTGGTTATGATTCTGCTTCCCCAACTTTCCGGCACAATCACCAGCGCCCTTTGCGTCTGACGTTCCAGTTCTCGCTCTGGATGAAGCTTCATCGAGGGAAGTTGGTTACGGTAAGCTTCCCATCTTTGGGGAAGCAGCCAGAGCCACCCCCAGACCAAGACCACCGATGCGGCCGTCACCAGGGCTACCTCGGGTCGCAAATGGCGCAGCGACCGACTTCTCGTCCAACGAAACACGGCTCTCCAGCCCCGCGCGGTTCCGATCACTATGAACGGCGCCGCCAGGTAGTAGAACCTCGGTCCCGGATAGAAGCCCGAGTGCCAATAGAAGAGATACATAAGGGGAGGCACTACTATGCCTACTGCCACCACGATGTCCTTCCAGGACCACTGTCTTCCGACAACTCCCCACACTGCAAGCGGCAGCAAAGCTGGAATCGGCCACTCGTAGAAGTAGATGTGGAGCCGTCTGATGGCTACGGCCAAATTGCTGATGGCCGTCAGAATGGTGTACGGCCTTCCCCAAGGGTCGGTGTGGAACCCCAGGCCGAGTTCCGCTCCGTACAGGGCGGTGTATCCCATCGTGGTGGGCGATCCGTACAACCTCCAGTTGAAATAGCACCATAGCAATGCCACCGGGGCGGCACCCGCTACCAGCCAAGGCGCGGTCGACCAACGTCGTTTCATCATGAGCCAGGCAAGGATGGGAATCCCCGCGGCGACACCGTCGAGCGGCCGAGTGGCTGCGGTGGCAGCTAGGAGCAGACCTGCACCCAGAGCGTGCCATCGGCGCGTCGCCCGCGGAGCCCAGATCAGGGCCCAGGCACCCAGAGCCAGGAACGTGGCGCCGACATGGTTCATGTAGGTGGCGCTCATGAACAGGACCCACGACGAGATTGCCCAAAAGAACGCAGCTGCCAAGGCGGTGCTTCGGCCGTAGAGTCCTTTCGCAATTGCGAAGACCAGAATCGTACTGACGCCGCCCAGTATTGGATTGACGAGCCACTCGGCTTTCAACAGCAATCCCATACTCAGCAACAGAGCTTGCCCCGGGGGATACTGAGACGTCCACCCAGCCTCGGTAACCAACGTTTGCGCGATCAGGAAGAACTCGGGAGGCTGCGGCGGTGGCGCGGCCAAGCGACCAGATGCAAAGACACGGCCTAGAAACAGTTGTGCAACTTCATCAATCAGATGTGGGTTTGCTGCAAAGGCGTCCAGTGACGCGTATGCCGATAGCGCTGCAAGCGCGGCTGCGAGTACCATAACCCAGCCTGGTGACCGCCATCCGTCGAACTCGATCTTCGGCAGGGAAAACTGGGAGCTGAGCCTACCCACGACCAGCGAGAACGTCACCACGACCACCAGACCGAGGATCCAAGCAGCCATGTTGTCCGACCATGGAGGGCCAAGATCCGGGGCGCCGACCCACCGTGCGATTGGCATGGCCGGAAGCACGACCAACGCTGCGCCAATTGTAATCCACAGGATGCGCGCGATTCGGCGCGTCACTTACGGGCGGGCCTGCGCGAAAAGAGGTTGAAACGTATGATGTGCCACAAGGCAGCCATGCCGTCCCGCCAATCAATCTTCTTGCCTTCCTCATAGGTGCGACCGCTGTAGCTGATCGGTAGCTCCCAGATCCGTGCACCCGTCTTGGCAAGCCGAGCAGTGAGCTCCACCTCGATTCCGAACCGGTCCGAGACGAGTGGCAGGGACTTGAGCAAATCAGCCCTGACCATCTTGTAGCACGTCTCCATGTCGGTGAGGTTGAGACCAGTCAACATGTTTGACATAAGAGTCAGAAAACGGTTGCCCACCGAGTGCCAGAAAAACAACACACGGCGCGGGCCGCTCTGGAACCGAGACCCGTATACGGCATCCGCTTTCCCCAGCCGGATTGGATCGAGCAGCGTTGGTAGCTCATTGGGATCGTATTCGAGGTCGGCGTCTTGAACCACGATTACATGACCGGTCGCCGCGGCAATACCAGCTCTCACAGCAGCTCCTTTGCCGCAGTTCTCGGGCTGATGGACCACTTGCTGCAGTTGCTTCTGTTGCAGCAGCTCGTCCAGGATCTCCGTGGTGCCGTCAGTAGAGCCATCATTTACTGCAATGATCTCGATCGGCAGGGGTACCTCGTGGAGTCGTTGCACCACCGTCTCCACCGTGTCCCGTTCGTTGTACACCGGCACGATGGCCGTGAGCAGGATGTCATTCCAGTTTCTAGGGACGCTCATGGAGCTCGTTGTCCAATTGCTATGAGGGATTGACCCACGCGGAAAGGCAGTAGCCTCTCGAGTCGGAAAAGAGGAACGAGCCGGTCGTACACGGATAGCAGACGTAAGGGGATCAATTCGCGGCGTAAGACCCTGCCAGTAAACCACCATCCAGCTATTCCTGGCATGTTGAAGTACTCGAGATGCCGCATCTGGAACGGGATATCCTCATATAGTGACCTGAGAGTGTCGGGAGTGTAGCGGCGATAGTGTCCCAGTGCTCGATCGAGAGTGCCGTAGATGGAAGGCAACGCCGGTACGAGCAGGATCAGGTGTCCGCCTGGCTCCAGCAGATTGTTGAGCGTCCTGAGCGCGGTGACATCGTGCTCGATGTGTTCCAACACGTTGAGACAGATGATGGTGTCAAACCGCTCGCCCACTAGCTCGCCGGGCACTTCGGGAAGTGAGAACTCTAATACCTCGATTCGGGCGGCGCGCCGGTCCTTGCCACTACGGCGATCTGCCTCGACTGGCACGTCCGAATGTCGGCGCTCTGCCACCCGGTGCTCGCCGAACCTGCGCAGGAGCTCCTCTCGGTACACCGATTCGGTATCGGTCAGCACTACCCGCTCGCGATCGAGATAGAACTGGGAGATGTTGCCGATCCCCGCACCTACCTCTAGCACTCGGGAGCCGACCCACCTACTGATGCGGCTGTACATCCACCGATTGTACGCCGGGGCGCGAGCCATCACCTCCAGGGTAGCAGCGCCAACCGGGTCCTGGGGATCGGCGGTACTATCCAGACTCAGTGTCATAACGAGATAGTTTGCGATACAACGTCGAGGGATCGATCCCTAGAACTTCGGCGGCCCGGGTCTTGTTGCCTCCCTCCGCCTGCAGCACCCAAAGTATGTATGCCCTCTCTATTACCTCGAGCGTAGGATTGTCAGGAGGCTTTTCCCCGATTAGCGGCAGTCCTCTCGGTTCCCTCACCCTGCCAGGCAGCATTCCCACATCGATCTCGGAGTCTCGACTTAGGATTGCGGCGTGTTCCAGAGCATTCTCCAACTCACGGACATTGCCGGGCCAGTCGTAGGCGAGCACTATTTCGAGCGCTTCAGGAGTCAAACGCTTTGTTGCCTGATCACGTTGTTGTGCTATTCGCTGGAGGAACGCTTCTGCTAGGAGCGGTATGTCCTCTCGACGCTCACGGAGGGGCGGCAAGTGCAGCGAGATCACGTTGAGCCGATAGTACAAGTCCGGCCTGAATGTGCCACGTCGTATTTCCTCATCAAGATCGCTGTTAGTCGCAGCAATTACACGCACGTCTACTGGGATGGGCTCGGTTGCACCGACTGGGAGCGCCTCACGCTCTTGCAGGACCCGCAACAGTTTAACCTGCGTAGAGGGCTGCGTTTCGGCGATCTCATCGAGGAAGAACGTGCCACCACGCGCTGCCATGAACATACCCTGCTTGTCCCGCACAGCCCCCGTGAACGACC
>JARRLJ010000227.1:0-4445 GCA_037387025.1 Gemmatimonadales bacterium | reverse complement strand
AATTCCTCCAATTCGTCGTATCCCTCGAACTGACTGATGATTCCGTCGCCATGGAACCTGATCGTCATCTTGCGCGTGATGTCACACCAACGGTCGAGTTCGTGCTTCTTGATGTCCAATAGTTCGATGAGGTCCGCGCGCCGAGCGGGATGTATCCGTTCTAGCACTTCGAGACCACGTTCCAGACACCACACCGCCATTATGTTCGTATATGCGTTGTTACGGAGACCACCTTCTACGTTGCCGGCGTACTTTTCGTGATACTCGTCGGGCCCCATTACACCGTGGATTTCGTAACGTCCTGACCCTTCGTTGTATCGCGAGATGCTGCTCCAGAAACGCGCGATTTCGAGGATGATCTCCGCACCGTATTGTTCCAAGAATGGTCTTCGGCCGGTAACGAGGTAGTGCTGCCAAATGTTGTAGACGATGGCGGCATTGATATGTCGCTGAAGCCGGCTGTGATCAGGATCCCAGGTTCCCGACCGTGGATTCAAATGAACGTGCTGCGTTTCCTCTCTGCCATTGCTGCTGCTTTGCCACGGAAACATGGCACCTTCGTAGCCACATTCTCTGGCGTAGGCCCGCGCTGCGGTCAGACGATAGTAGCGATAACGGGTTAGCGAGCGATTGATTTCAGGAAAGCTCTGCAGATAGAAGGGCAGGATGAACAACTCGTCCCAGAAGATGTGGCCACGGTAGGCTTCACCGTGTAATCCGCGAGCCGGTACGCTCACGTCGGTACCACGAGTGTTCTCCGAAACCGTCTGTAGTAGATGGAAGATCTGCAGCCGGATCAAGACTCCGTCATCGGGCGACGAATCGTCAACTGCATCCGGTTCCAGCTCCAGTTCTACGTCCGCCCTGCGCCAAAGAGAGTGCCACGCTGCGCGGTGGGTACGAAGCAGCTCGTTGAAGTTGGGTGCGCTGTTTATCGCCAAACGTGCGTCGAGCGCGGCCTCCGCAATGCCCCTGTCCCTCGATGTGTGAAGGGCAACCACCTTTTCCACCGTGATCGTTTCTCCCTCCGCTGCCTCCGTCGCGAATATCTGTCCCACGTGCGTGTCGTTGACGACGGTCTGGATGTGAATGTGTGCCTCTCCTTGTGGCTTCATAAGGCGGGTTCGAGCGGCTTGAGCTACTTCAATGCGTGATTGGCTCGTCTTGACCAGGAGATACACGCCTTCCGGTGCGACAGTGCCTTTGTTGACGATATGCAGGTGCTGGGGGTTGAGTTGGCGATATCGTTCCACTCCAGTATTCTGCACGGTGCCGTCCAACATGGACCGGATATGAATTACGCCGGACCAGTTGCGTGGTGTGATGCAGTACTCGACCGCCGCCAGTTGTGGGCAGCGCATGTGGACCAGCCGCCGGGTGGTGACGGCAGTCTGCCTGCCGGCACTATCCCTTATTTCGTAACTTCGTTGCAGAATCCCCTCACGCAGGTACAGCTCCATGCGATACGACAGGATGTCGGCTTGCTTGAAATCCACCCAATCGCCGTGTTCAGGCTGGAAATTGAGGCAAAGCCAATTGGGGAAGTTGACGAGATCCTCGTTCACGATTGTTTCGCCGGCAACTTCGCTCGTCGCTCGGTTGTACCCGCCTGCTATGTAGGTCCCGGGGTAATGTGTCCCATCTGCAGCCATTTCCTCGGCGGCGCCGCGAGTGACGAAGAACCCGTTCCCTAATGCGCAGAGAGCTTCACGCAGTCCCACCTGTTCGGGATCGTACCCGTCCCAGGACAGGGTCCAAGGGTCGTGGTCGGTCATGGTGCAGTTTCCTTCGCTCGATCACTTGAATCTTGCCACGAACTCACCAGTCGCAGGAATGTGCCGACTTCCGTTGTGTCACGTAGAGACAGATCAGCCTTCGTCTCGCGGGGTGTCTCGCTTACCAGGATGCCGAGCCCGCGGTCCTGCAATGCGACAAAAGCGTCTTCGTCCGTCACATCGTCTCCGATGTAGAGTGGCACGACATTCTCATCGTTCAGATCGAGGGCATCGAGCAACCAGAGAACGGCCTTGCCCTTGTCCCACTCCACATCCGGTCTCAACTCGAAGATCTTCTTGCCGAGAGACTTCCTGAGTTCTGGATGTTGGGCCAGAGCCTCGTCTACCGCTCGCTCGACTCCCGCCACTTCCGCTTCGTTGACGAGCCGATAGTGGATCGCTACGGAGAATTGTTTGTCTTCAATGAGTGCCCCATCCGTCTCAGCCAACTCTGCCTTTAACCTTTGAACCACGCTCTCCAAAGTGGAGCGGTACTCCGATCCGATCTCGTGGCGCAGTTCGGTACCCGACGGGCCGGCGATGTCGAATCCGTGGCTCCCCGCATAGTATAGATTATCGAGTCCGACCAGATGGGCGACGTCCTCTCGACCTCGGCCGCTCACTATGACCGTCGTGCAGGCGCTGGCAACCTCGCTCAGTACGTCTCTCATTTCTTCAGATATCTTTGCCAGATCTGGTGTTGCCACGATGGGAGTGAGAGTACCGTCGTAGTCCAAGAACACCACGATCCGTTTCCCTTTCCATTGTTCCTTGAGTTCAATCCAGCGTTCTAGGGCAGAAGGGCGATTAGCGTGCTTTTGTGCAAACATATCGTCTATGTCTTTCACTGTTATTTCCTCCAGGTCTTCGACCACCACATCCGCGCCCGCCGCGCGCAGCTCTTCCGGTCGCGACACGCGGTCCACTCCGATTACGAGGCCGAACTCACCATTGACTCCTGCCTCCACTCCCGAGACCGCGTCTTCGACCACGAAAGACCGCGGTGGAGAAACGCCCAACAGTTCGGCCGTCCGGAGGTAGGAGTCCGGGTGGGGCTTGCCTCGGAGGCCTGTTTGCTCGGCAACCGTGCCGTCGACACACGCTTCGAACAAGCCGTCCAGTCCAGTGCGGCGCAGTATCTGGGCTGCATTCTTGCTGGAAGACATCAACCCCACTCGAGTTCCTTGCTCGCGCAGAGCGAGGATGAGATCGACCGTGGACTGAAAGACGCCGACACCTTCGTTTTGGATAAGCTCGTTGTAAATGAGATTCTTTCGGTTGCCTAGCCCGCAGATGGTCTCTTCTTGTGGATCATCGCGTGGTTTTCCAAAAGGCAACTCAATCCGGCGAGATTCCAGGAAGCTCTTTACTCCCTGATAGCGCGGTTTGCCGTCCACGTAGATGTGATAGTCGTCTTCGGAGTCGAAAGGCACATAGGGTTGTGTGTTGTCCGCTGCGGCCTTTTGCAGGAAGGGATCGAACATGCGCTTCCAGGCGCGGGCGTGGAGGCTGGCCGTGTGGGTTATAACGCCGTCGAGGTCAAAAATGCCGCCGTCGAAGTGCAACTTTGAGTTCTCTGATCTCATGGTGTTGATACACGTATGTATGGGTGAGACGGCAGGTCGAATTGGTTGAAGATCTCGCACCTGCTTGACTTAGACAATGGTCCTAGGGAAGATACATGGTAGTATTGTAGCAGCTTTATCTCCGGTGGCAGATGCTACAACTCGCTCGGCCGATCTGAGGCTGCTGACGTTGCAGTAGGGATGTGGTTAGTGGCCGGTCATGTCAAGACCAGCGAACAGGCCGGGAGAAGGCGGGAGCAATGGCCGAGTCCAAGCTCATCGTGGTCTCCGTCCGGCTGCCCATCCGCCTTTCACGCAATGCCGATGCGTGGCAGGTGGAACCCAGCCCTGGGGGACTGGCCACTGCACTCCGCGCTGTAGCCCAGACGAGGTCCTTCACGTGGGTTGGCTGGCCTGGAGAGAGCGTTCCCCTGCAACATCAGGATGCTGCAACAGAGGCCCTCAAGCCGTATGGCAAGCCCGTGTTCATGGGGGAGTCCGAGTTCCACGGTTGCTACGAACAGTTCTCCAACAGGCTGATCTGGCCGCTGTTCCACAATATCTCTGGACGTCTCAATTTCGACCGTGGCGCTTGGTACAAGTATAAGGCCGCCAACGAGCGATTCGCGGATGCGGTTCGATCCATTGCCCAGCCGGGAGACGTAGTCTGGGTGCATGACTACCAGTTGGCCCTGGTGCCGCAGTTGCTTCGCAAGAGCCGAATCGATTGTCCTATCGGGTTCTTCCTCCACATTCCGTTTCCCTCGCACGAAACGCTTAGGACCTTGCCCGCCCGAGCTGAAATCCTGCGTGGGATGCTTGGTGCCGACTTGATTGGGTTCCACACATACGAATTTGCTCAGCATTTCCGCAATGCGTGTCTCAGAGTGCTCGGACTGGAGTCTGAACAGGAAACCATTGCGCTTCCCAGTCATGTGGCTCACCTCGGTGTTCATCCAATCGGCGTAGATCCTGAAGAGATACAGGATTTCTCATATCTACCGGAGGTAAAGGACGATTACGAGAGCATCAAGGCCCGGTTTGGTACAAAGAAGATCATTCTGGGTGTCGATCGGTTGGATTACACAAAGGGTATTCCGGAGAA
>JARRLJ010000226.1:0-4446 GCA_037387025.1 Gemmatimonadales bacterium | reverse complement strand
GACTGACCCTATCCTGAAGTCGGCGAGCCCCTCCGACTTCCTTTTGAGGTTCGGATGGACATTCCCGCTGTAATCTTCCGACAGTACGATATCCGGGGCCTAGTTGGCCCCGAACTCTCCCCCGAAGTGGCGCATGCTATTGGCAGGGCGCTCACCACCATGGCTCGCGCCAAACTAGGTCGCGCTGCCCGGCTGGCGGTCGGTCGGGATAACCGGCCCTCCGGTGAACTGCTGGCTCGCGCCGTACGCGACGGCGTCTCTGCTGCCGGAGGTACCGCCGTCGACGTAGGCACCCTTCCCACACCGTGCCTCTACTTCGCCCTACACGAGCTGGAAGTGGACGGCGGAGTGCAGGTAACGGGATCTCACAATCCCCCGGAATTCAACGGTTTCAAGATGGTGGTTGCGGGCGAGACCATGCACGGTGACAGCATCCAAGAGCTGCGCCAGAGAATCGAGTCCGATTCGCTCGACTCTGGCTACGGGACCCTAGAGGCCGATGATTCCGTGATGCGGCGGTACGCGGATAAGGTGCTGGCAACAGTCGGAGCATTGTCACGCCGAGTGAAGGTCGTTGTGGACTGCGGCAACGGTGTGGCGAGCCTCATAGCCGAGGATGTCCTCACGAGACTCGGAGCAGACGTAGTACCGCTCTACTGTGAATCGGACGGCAGTTTCCCCAATCACCACCCTGATCCCACCGTCGTCGAGAACCTGGAGGATCTTCAAGAGACAGTGCGCCGAACCGGAGCGGAGCTGGGAATCGCCTTTGATGGGGACGGGGACCGGATCGGTGCAGTAGATGAATCGGGCAGCGTGGTGTATGGCGACCAGCTGCTGCTGCTCCTCGGACGTGATTACGTAGACCGAACTGGCCCCGGCGGTTCCGTGATCTTCGATGTCAAATGCTCCAACGTACTGGCGGAAAAGCTGCAAGAGGCGGGTCTCGAACCCGTCATCTGGAAAACGGGACACTCGCTCATCAAGGCAAAGATGAAGGAACTGGATGCACCGCTGGCCGGCGAGATGAGCGGGCACATGTTTTTCGGAGATGACTACTACGGATTCGACGACGCCATGTTCGCTGCGGCTAGGCTGCTATCATATGTTGCACGGCAAGGAGGTCCACTTTCCACCCTGTTGGCCGACCTTCCGCCCACGTTCGCCACTCCCGAGCTGAGAGTGGAGTGTCCGGAAGATCAGAAGTTCGAAGTGGTACGGCGTGCGGCCGAGCATTTTGCCCGGCAGTACGATGTCCTGACGCTCGACGGTGCACGGATCTCGTTTGCCGAAGGGTGGGGACTCGTCAGGGCGTCCAACACACAGCCAGCACTGGTAATGCGCTTCGAGGCCTCGTCGGAGGCAAAGATGAACGAGTATCGTGCCGAAGTTGAAGCTTGGCTGAGAGAGCAGGGGATCGCTACCTAGAGCGATGACAGCAAGAAGAGGCAAGTGGGTTTGGGCGGTGGTAGGGGGACTACTTCTGGCGCTCGGGGCCGGGCGCTGGCTGGCAGTCTCAACCGCCGACCGGCTTTGGGCTGAGTCCTTGGGAGTTGGTGATCCACACGCCCAGATAGCACGTATGCGGTTCATGCTGGTAACGTTGGCTTTTGCTGCCGCAATGGTCTGGAGCGTGGGTAATCTCTACTTCGTCTTTCGCACCATCCGTTCCGTTCACGTTCCCCGCAGAGTTGCTAACATCGAAATCCTCGAGGTTGTCCCTCGAAGGTACCTCGGTGCCGGCGTTGCCGTGCTCGGTCTCATCATAGCTCTGTTCTTGAGCTACGGCGCCTCCGACTGGTGGTACGCCAAGCTGCTGTCTTCGGGTAGCGCCGACCTCGGAATTTCGGAACCTGTGCTCGGTCGAGATCTGTCCTACTATCTATTCCGATTGCCCTGGCAACGCACCCTAGCCGGTTACGCGACTCTCGCCACGAGTACCGTCTTGGCTGCTGCAACCGCCTTGTACGGGGCGATGGGTGCAGTGAGATGGACCGGACGGCGCTTGTGGGTGAGCGATTTGGCAAGGACTCATATCGGAACTCTGCTGGCCGCTCTTGCTCTTGTCCTATACTGGGGATATCGACTCGAACCCGCCGAGTACGTAGCGGGCGTTCACGAGGTGGGGTTCGACTCCATCCTCCTGGACGTGCGCATCCCCGTCGCCAACCTGATGAGTTGGCTTGCGCTCTTGGCGACCGGTGCATCACTCCTTTGGATATGGCTAAGCCGCGTGTTCCTGGTGCTCACCGCCTGGACAAGCCTGGTGCTGGTATCGCTGGTTGGACACTACGTGGTTCCGGCTTTTGCCAGCACCGTGCGCACGTCGGACGAACTGCGAGTCGAAGACCTTGGGAGGGCTGAACGCGAGTTCATCTCGATCGCGTACGGTCTGCCGGCGAATCCTGGTACAATATCGCTGCCCTCTGCACCCGATGGAGCGGCATTGTCCGACTACATGCCTGAGGTGGCCAAGGCAGCGCTTTGGGACGGATTCGCAATCGATCAGTTCCTGAACAACGGCCCCGCAGGGAGGGTCCCCACCAGGTTCTCACGCGCGAGGCTTGGTGTCTACAGCAGTGGCGACGGCAATGCAGTCCCGGTGTTCTTGGCCGCCCGAATGATCGACCTCACCGTGGCACGCCGAACCGAGGGCGACTTGTCTTGGGAACAGGTCCACGTAGGACCGTACGCGTTCGCTTCTGGAGCGGTCGCGTTAGAGGCAGTGGGGGCTTCGGATGAAGGATTCCCACTATTCGTCCCCGATCTCGCAACACCACATACGGCAAGCCCCAGCGTTGCCGAGCTCAGTCTGCACAATTCGGACGTGTTGTTTGCCCCGGGTTCGACAGAGTATGCGGTCGTTGACGATGATACTCGCTCACGACCCGGTGTGAGGGCACCCGGCCTGTGGCGTCGGGTGGCACTGGCCTGGGCTCTACAAAGCCTGCAATTGATCAGATCGCGTGAAGTGCGGAGCGGTGCGCGGATCCTGTGGAGGCGTGACGTCTCAGAGCGCCTCTCCGCCCTCGCGCCGTTTGCCGTCTTCGGAGAGCCTTATCCCGTTGTCGTCGAGCACCGTCTCTGGTGGATGGCAGACGGGTACGTCTACAGCGATGAATCTCCGTTTGCGCCGAGAGTGGAATGGCTGGGTCGAACCACGGGGTATGTAAGGGCTGGCCTGGTCGGCGTTGTGGATGCATGGTCGGGAGAGTCGACTGTGGTGCTGAGCCCTTGGGCGGACCCGCTCACGAGAGCTTGGTCAGAAGCCTTGCCGGGCTTGGTCCAACCGACGCAAACCCTGCCGCCAGAGCTGTGGCAACACTTGCGGTACCCGCAAGGCCTGTTCGAGCTGCAAGTAGGGATTCTGGCCGGCACTGGAGGCCGCCGCCTGCGCCCAGGCCCCTCCAGCAGGGCCACAACCTACTGGTGGTTCGGAACCGGGCCGACGGACTCTGTTCCGCGCCTGCGTCTGCGGGCTGCTCTCGAGGATGGTGAGCCTCCATTCTTGGCAGCGTTTGTGGAAGCATGGGTTAACAGGGGCGCTCCGCGAATCGAGGTCTCCAGTTTCGACCCACCCATGACGATACCAGGTCCTTCTCAGGCCGCGGCTCGGTTGTCCGGCGCCCGCCTTTCCCCCATGGCGGTGGCAGGAACCGTAAGAACAGTTCCGCTGCCCGACGGGGTGCTGTTTGTCCAAGCCTCTTACGAGGAGTCAGCAGTAAACCAGGCTGCGAAACTGACCGACGTGGTAATATCCTGGGGAGACGTGGTGGCACGCGGAAGCAGTCTCACCGAAGCCGCGCGTAGAGTCCTGAGCTCCGCAGCCGATCGAGGCCAGGCGAGTGCGAGCTGGAGGGAGGCCAGGCGCTGGTTCGAGCGGCTCGACGACGCGCGCAAGCGGGGCGATTGGGTTGCCTTCGGACAGGCGTACCAAAACTTGAAGAGGCTGCTGGCAAGTGACGGTGATTCAGTACCTTAGGTTACCTTGCTGGTGTCGCCGAGACCCACTAGCTTGCAGCCACCTGTGAGACCGATTCCTGGTACCATAGTGGTCGCCGTTGGCGGCAACGCCCTGGCACCTCCGGGCGAGTACCCCACTATATATGACCAGTTCAGACATACCCGCGAGTCTCTGAGTGTGGTGGTTTCCCTCGCTTGCGAGGGGTGGCACATAGCAGTGGTTCACGGGAACGGTCCACAAGTCGGTGACGCTCTGGTGCGAAACGAGCTGTCACGCGACGTGGTTGAACCGCTTCCTCTGGGTGTGCTCGTCGCATCCACTGCCGGCTGGATAGGATACATGATCCAGCAATCTCTCCAAAACGCGCTCAAACTTGCCGGCGTCCAGCGTCAAGTGCTAACGGTCATTACTCAGACGGTCATGAAGAGCGACGACCCGGCTCTGTCACATCCCACGAAGCCGATTGGCCATCAACTCAGTCC
>JARRLJ010000225.1:0-7770 GCA_037387025.1 Gemmatimonadales bacterium | reverse complement strand
CCCATGTATCCAAGCACTTCAGTCGTACAGGCCGCCAGCCCTAGGATATCCGCTTCCCGGGCGTTGCTCAACCAGTCCGCTTCGCCACGTACGTGACCTACGTGCTCGCCCGTATTCCGCGTCGTGTCCGCTTTGCACACAATTCGCACACTGGGCAATCGGTGAAAACCATGTGGTGTCGGTGGACTGTTCAAAAGCCCCAGGCCGAGGCAAGGATGCCCGCAGGACAGTGTCATGAGATGGACCTCGAAGTCTCGTCGCCTCTCCTGTGCCTTCTGGTTCGTGCTGGTGTTGGTGGCGGTCCCCGTGTTCGGTGCCGAGAAGGGCAGCGGCAAGCACAAAGGGTCCGATCCAGCCCTGTTTCGTGACCCGGACGACGGGAAATTCGACGTCAGCGGCTGGCTGTCGTCACGCTATGGGTTCCTCCCGGTGCCGATCATCATCACCGGCCCGACCTTCGGAGCGGGTGGGGGTGTGAATCTGCTTTACATGCACGGCAAGCTTGCCGGACGTGTGGCGCCGAACGGTCACCGCGTTCCGCCCAACATCACCGGCGTTGCGGCGATTGCCACGGAGAACGGGTCGCGCGCGGCGGGCGCCTACAACCTGGGCTACTGGAAGAACGACCGACTACGCACGACGACCTTCCTCGGACGGCCGAACCTCAACCTGGATTTCTATCCCGACGTTCTTGGCAACGAGTTGACGGTGAAGATGAACCTGAGCGGCTGGACCTTTTTCGAGGAGGTCAAGTGGCGTCTGGGGAAGAGCAGCTTCTTCGTCGGCGGGAACTACGTCTACTCCACGTCGACCTCGTCCCCGGTCGATCAGGGTGGGCCGGTCATCGACGAACTGCTCCAGCGGGACTACACGATCGGCGGTCTGGGTGCCGCGATGGTGTACGACACCCGGAACACGATATTCACACCGACCCGTGGGACGTTCGCCAAGGTCGTCGCCGCCACCCACGCCGGGTGGCTGGGAAGTGGATACGATTACCCGTCGTTCCGCGGCCAGCTGTTGAAGTACCTGCGACTGTCCCGAATCTTCGATCTCGGGCTGCGCGCGGAGGCACAGTCGGTCGGCAGCAGCGCTCCCTACTTCATCTATCCCTCGGTGCAGATTCGCGGAATCGCCAACAAACGCTATCAGGGCCAGCACGTGGTCGTCGGCGAGTTCCAGCTCAACTGGCGCGTCTACGATCGATGGCGCGCGATCGGCTTCTTCGGCAGCGGCAAGGCCTTCGGCGACAACAAGCTCAAGCAGCACACCAGTTTCTCCGAAGCCGCCTGGCGGTCATCCAAAGGGCTCGGCTTCCGTTACGAGATCGCCCGACAGTATGGAATGCAAGTCGGAGTCGACTACGCCTGGGGTCCCGACGACACGGCCTTCTACATCACCGTCGGGAGTGCCTGGAACTCGTTCTACTAACACCTGACCTGGGAGTGAATCGTGTCGCCCAGCGCCGGACGGCCCAGCATGTCGATGCCAGAGCAAGCGGGGTTGACACCAGATCCACCGACTGCACGCGGACAGACGGGGCTGGTGAAACTGTCATTGCTGTCGGTCGCAACGGGGGCCGCGACCGGCTTGACGGTCGGGTTCTTCAGGCTGGCGCTGGAGCGTGCAGATTGGTTTCGGAGCCAGCTGGTTTCCCGATTGCATGAATGGCCCGCGCTTGGTCTTCCTGTGTTGGTGACAATTGTGGCGGCTGCCACCGCCCTGGCTGCCTGGCTTGTCCTGAGGTCCGCGCAGCCTGCCTCCGGGAGCGGCATCCCACACGTGGTCGTCGGCATGGCCGCGTTGTTCACCGCAGTCGTGCGCGCGCCAGTCACCGGCATCATCCTGACGATGGAACTGACAGCTGGCTTCAACCAGCTCCTACCCATGCTGTGGGCCTGTTTTGCGGCAATGGCTGTGCCGACGCTGCTTGGCAATGCTCCCGTCTACGATTCCTTGAAAGCCAGGATGGTCCGACCCGCGACGGGCGTGGCCCGTTCCCGGAGAATCTGAGATGAGCGAGCTCGTCGGCTTCCAGCTGGATGGTTGGGACTACCTCACGTTCGGGGCGCTGCTCCTGTGCATGGTGATCTTCGTCGGGTTCTTGATCTGGCTTGCCGGTCTGCCGGGACGCATTGCCATAGCCCGCAAGCATCCCGATGCGGAGGCGGTCATGGTCATGGGCTATCTCGGCTTTGTTCCCATCGTCCCCTGGATTCACGCGTTCATATGGGCGTTCAAACCCACCGACATCGTGGACATCCGGCGATACCCCGCCGCGGAGGCCACCGCTATCGACGAAGAGATCGCGAGGCTCTCCGGCAGGACAACCACCACCAGGAGTGAAAACCCGCCGCCGGTGTCTCCCGAACACGGCGATACCCAGTAGGAGGCCTTTCGCAGTGATACTGGCCCTTGCCCTCTGTCTGGGTTACATCCTGTTCATCTGGCTGGTGTTCTTCAGACTGAAATGGCTCAAGTTCAATGCCGTCTGGGCCATCGTGAGCCTGTGGATCCTCCTTCACCTGATGTTGATCCTCGTCATCGGACTCCGGTTCATGACTCCCTACTCGAAACAGGCGCGGATCGTCCAACCCACGATCCAGCTGACCCCGCGTCTGCCTCAACCGTCCCTCGTTACCGATGTCTACGTGTCGTCCGACGTTCCGGTGAAAGAAGGTCAGCCGTTGTTCCAGTTCGATCGCCGGCCCTACGAATATCAGGTGCAACAGCTTCAGGCCAAACTCGCGCAGACAACGCAGGACGTGCGGATTCTCGAAGCGGATGTCGAGGTCGCCGAGGAGAAACTGGCGAAGGTCAAGAGCGAGATCGTCTTCGCAAAGTACCAGCGGGATCTCGCCACCTCACTTGCATCGCAGGGAGCCGGTCCGGAGGAGGAGGCGCAACGATGGGAAGCGCGCCTCAAGGTCAACGAAGCCGCGGTGAAGGAGTGCACCGCCGAGCTCGAACGCGCGAAGCTGCGGCACGAGTCGCAGATCGACGGAGTGAACACCCGCGTGGCCCAGGTGAAGGCCGAGCTGGCCCTCGCGCAATACTATCTCGACAACACCATGATCGTTGCGCCCGAGGATGGCCGCATCGTAAACCTCCAGGTTCGCCCCGGCATGGTCGCGGGCGATTATCGTGTCGGGGCCATCGCATCGTTCATCTGCGATGAGGGTCGTTATCTGCTGGCGAACTTCAACCAGGAACAGTTGAAGTACGTGACGATCGGCCAGCCTGTCGAGGTGGCGCTGGACCTTTACCCGGGTCAGATCTTCTCCGGCAAAGTCGGTGCCATCTGGAAGGCCAGCCGCACAGGACAGCTGTTGCCCAGCGGCAGGTTGCCCGAATTCAAGCCCGCACTACCGGACACGCCGCAGGGTCAGTTCGCGGTGGAGATTCTGCTGGACGGTGACCAGTCGAGGTTTCCCATCGGGGCGGAAGGCGCCGTCGGGATCTACACGCAAGGTATGCAGGGGAAGTGGGCCGCGCTGAGGCGCATAAACATCCGCATCTACACCTGGTTGAACTGGATTTATCCGGATCCGTTCTGATGAGGACGCAAGCACTGACACTCGTTGTTCTGACGGCGCTGGCTGCCGGATGCAGGCTCGCCCCCCCGCCTTCGCAATCACAGATGCTCACCGACGCGTTGCCGGCCACGACGACGATCCCTTCGCAGTGGGCGGTTGCCGTCGACACGAACACGGTTGCCGATGATTGGCTCGAGACCTTCGATGATCCTCGGCTCGACTTGCTCGTAGCCGAAGCCCTCGAAAACAATCCCGACCTGCGCGCTGCCGCCGCGCGTGTCGAAGCCGCGAGACAGGTCGTCGTCGTGGTCGGTTCACAGTTGTTACCGAAGATCGGCGGGAGGCTAGGAGCCGCGGCCAACCGCGACGAGGACCATTCCGATTGGGGTACACCGACGACCGCCTACGCGGGGGTGTCGTGGGAGGCGGACATCTGGGGTAAATTGCGCGCGCAAAAGGCCGCAGCCGAGGCTTCCTTCGAGTCCGTTGCCTACGAGTACGCCTGGGCGCAGGAATCGCTGGCCGCTACGACGGCCAAGGCGTGGTTTCTGGCCACCACGACACGGCAGCTTCTACGGTTGTCCGCGCGAGCCGTGGACATCTACTCCGAATTGTTCGAGTTGGTGAAAGTCCGCCGGGCTGCCGGAAAGGTAAGCGATCTCGACGTGGCCGAGGCAGGGGCAAGCCTGAACACCGCGCAGGCCCAACTGCGGACGGCGAAACGCGCTGAAGCGGAGACGCGCCGCGCGCTCGAGTTGTTGCTGGGTCGGTATCCGTCCGCGGAGATCGCGGTTGCGACGGACTTTCCCCCGGTCCCGCCACCGGTTCGCGCGGGGCTGCCTCTCACGCTGCTCGAGCGTCGCCCCGACCTGCTCGCCGCCCAGAGCCCGCGACTCGCTCTGCTCCCATCATTCGGCCTCCGTGTCGAAGGAGGACGCCTGGACGACAGCGTGCTTTCGTTACTGCGATTGAATCCCTGGCTGTTTCGCGCACGCATCGGCATCAGCATTCCGATCTATGCGGGTGGGGAATTGAGGGCCCGCGTCAAGATTGCCACGGCCGAGCAGCAAGCCGCGGTAGAGGGCTACGGCGCTGCGGTTTTGATCGCGTTCAACGAGGTGGAGAACGCGCTCACCAACGAGACATTGCTGGCGCAGACACTGCACTACCGCGAGGCCTCGGTGCAGGATCGCTCGGAGGCCGTGCGCATCAGTCGAATTCAGTACAAGGCGGGCGCGACCGACATGCTCTCGGTGTTACAGATTCAGGCCGATCAGATCGCTGCCGAAGGCGCGGTCATCAGGGCGCGCAACGCTCAATTGTCCAACCGCATCCAGTTGCACCTGTCGCTTGGTGGCCACTGGTAGACAGTGCAGCAACCGGTCGCAATCGAAGAGGGGAGAAGTAGCCATGTCGAATCGCGGTTTCGCCCGAGTGATCGGGCTCACGGTCGTGGCCATGATCTTGTTTCGGTGCCTGACGACGGACGCGGTGGCCCAATCGAATCCACCCATCACGGGCCACTATCCAGGTGGACATGTGGGGATCCGCGGCGGGGCCAGTCCGCCTCCCGGCGGTAAGAACGTGAACGTGTTCTTCCGCTTCCAGGACGCCTATGCGCTGAAGGGCGACGAGGGCAACACGGTTCAAGACGACTCGAAACTGTACTTCTCGAACATCTGGGTCTTTTTCTGGACGACGAAGAAGAAAATCCTCGGCGGGAACTACGGGTTTCTGGCGGCCGTTCCGATCGTGGACACGGTCCAGAGGCCCAACGGCTTGATCGAGACGACCTGTCTCGGTTTGGGGGATATCGCGTTGGTTCCCTTTCTGGTTGCCACCAAGAAGAAGACCTACGACCTCCAGTGGGGCATCGGCGGCTTTGCGCCGACGGGAAGCTTCCAGCCTGGCTCCACGGACAACCACGGGAACGGATTCTGGAACGTCCTCGGATCCGTCGGGGCCGTCTGGTACCCCGGTGGAAACCGTCGGTCGTGGAGCCTCTCGGGTGTGATGCGGATCGAGTTCAACGGTGAACAGGAGGATACGGACATCGACGTCGGAGACGACGTGGTCCTCGATTGGGGCGTGGCCAAGTTACTGCCGGTGGGTAAGAAGAAGGACCAGTTCCTCGACGTGGGCGTGTCGGGCTTCGCCACGGCGCAGTTCGCCGCCCAGACCGGACCGACCCCCCAAGATGACGCTCCGAAGTACCGGGTGTTCGCGGCCGGCCCCGAGGTCCACTGGATGATTCCAAAGCACAAGCTGTCCTTCCTGGCCCGGCTGCAATTCGAATTCGGCGCCAGGAACACGATCCAGTCGCACAACCTCTGGCTCGCCGTGGGCCACATCTTCTAGGGGGTGCCGTCTGGCGAAGGGCATGTCATACCGCCTATGAGGGGGGTAGATCCAGATGAAGATCACCAGAGGATCGGTCCTCATGGTGCTCTGGTTCGCGGCAACGCTCGCTTCTACACCGCTGAGGGCTGCAGAGCAAGAAGCCAGGAGTCTCGCCCAGAGAGCCAGGAATCCCATCGATCCTGAGGTGAGCTACCTGATCGTCCAGAACAACTGGCTACCTGATCGTCCAGAACAACTGGCTTTTCGGAATGGGTGCAGGGAATGCTGGCAAGTACAAATGGGGGGTGGGGCCCATCCTCGGTTTCCCGACGGCGACTGACGACGCGCTCGGCACCGGCAAGTGGGGAGCTGGGCCGGCGGTGGTGGGGTTCTTCATCCAAGGGCGCTGGACCGTCGGGGCTCAGGCCTACTACATATGGCCCTACGCGGGTGCCCACGACCGACCCGATGTGGGCCAGTTCCTCTTCCAGTACGACATCACCTACTGCTTGGGGCGCGGCTGGTGCTTGTTGTCCACACCCATCATCACGGACCAGTCGGAGGAGAGCAGCGGCGACACGTGGGCCGTGCCTTTCGGAGGCGGCATAGGGAAGCTAGTTCCCATCGACAGGGTGCCTACGTTCATCGCGGTGCAGGGTTTCTACAACGTGGTGAAGCCGGAACAGGAAGCGGACTGGTCGTTGCGGTTGCAGTTCAAGTTCCTGTTTTCGAAGTGACGGAGAAGGACGAGAAGTCTCAGTTCCGTGCGTGACGCGACACGACCACAAATCCCAGGTGTACAAGCACTTCAGTCGTGCGAGTCGTCGGCCAACCAGGCCATTTGCCACTCCGTGCGTCCATGCAACGTCCAGGCGGCGGTTGGCAGGTCCGTGAACCGCCCCGCTCGGCCACGTACGTGGTCTACGTGCTCGCCCGTATTTCGTGTCGTGTCCGTTTCGCCCACAATTCGCACACTGGGTAATCGGTGAAACCTCTGTAGCGTCAGTGGATTGTTCAGCAGTGCGCAGCACAAATGACGGTGTTTCCCAGTCGCTCGTGTTGATCGTGAGTGAGGATCCGCGTTGTCGCGAGTCGGTCAAGGTCCTGGTCGAGGCCGCGGGCCTGCACGCCAACACCTTTCCCACGTTGCAGGCGTTGCTCGATGCGAAACAGGCGCGGACCCGCCCGTTCAGGCGTCGAAGGCAGGCATTCGGGATAGTGTGCAGACCCCCTACCGGGACAAGCAGTTGCTGGAGCGAATCGTGGACGCGCTGAGAGCCAAGGGGCCGTCTTGATGTGTACGTGCAGCACACCGCCTAGCTTTGCTGGGTGCGGCCGCGAGAGCCTCGGCTGGCTAGACCCGCTGTTTATCCATGGCAAGAATGAGGAGGAGTCGATCATGAGCAGACGACGGGAATCCGAGCGCAAAAACAGAAGATTCAGACCGTGGGTCACCCGAGCGAGTCATGTCACGCATGGAACCTGAAAGGAATCTGACCGGGGCAACGAGTCGTTTGATTCAGCCACGAACATAGGGAGCAATCCAATGCGAGCGATATACCGATTCTTGGTGCGTCACATGGGGACGCTGCTGGCCGTCGGCGTCTTGGTCGTGATCGGCGTCAGCACGGCGTGCAGCAACGGCAGCGCGGACCAACAATTCAAGGAACCGGACGAAGCGGCCCTGATGCGCGGCTTCGAGGGCAAGATCGAGCTCGACACCCGCGATTCCAAACCGGACTGGACGCCGTTCATTCCCAAGGCAGCGCCGAAAGGCTCACCGAACATTCTCTTCATCCTGTACGATGACACGGGGCAAGCGGCCTGGTCGCCTTACGGCGGTCGCATCCACATGCCAACGCTGGACAAACTTGCTGCCGAGGGGTTGATATAT
>JARRLJ010000224.1:0-5194 GCA_037387025.1 Gemmatimonadales bacterium | reverse complement strand
CCTTCCTCTACTGGGTACGAACGCTCGACTTGGAGCCAGGGGACACGTTGCGGTCGGAACGCTATTTCAGACCAGACCGAAACCCGATAACCGTTGCCGCTCTGGTGCGGGACACCATTGACGTTCCGGCTGGGAGGTTCGCAACGCTGGTCGTGCAGCCGACGATACCGGACGGGGGTTTGTTGTTTTCAGAAGATGCTGAGGCTCGAGTATGGCTCAGCGATGACCATCGCAGGCTGTCGTGCAGATGAAGGTGAAGCTGTTGTCTTTTGCTACAGTGGCTTTGCGACTCAAGGAGTTCGAGATCCCGGAGCGGCAAGCCGCGTGTTACGATTAGCAGTCGCAAAAAGCAGAAACGGCCGGCGAGCTACGACTCGTCGGCCGTTCTCTTGGCTCCCCTGAAGCTGGCTCCTAGCGTCGTTCGAACACGTCGTTGATCCCGATGATGGTTATGTCTTCCTCCTCTACGGGGATCGGAAAGCTCGCAATCAATTCGTCCTCTGTCATGTGCTCCGCCGACTTCTCGCCAGCGTAGGTGATCGGAGTAGCTACTCCGCCGAGGAGCTTCTGCTTGATGCCTTCGGCATCGGCAGTGATGAAGACGATGTACATATTGTCATATTGCAGATGCTGCCGGATTGCCTCGTTCACCTGATTGGCCGTGAGTTCGTCTATGCTCGGTCTAATCGCACTGAGGTACCCATCACCTCCAATCCCGTAGAACGCGTCGTCGATAGCGTACGCCAGCCGCCGCGTGATGGTCGAACCCCAATTGACCGTGTAATTGCGGAGAAACTGCTTGGTGGCCTCAAGTGTATCCGGGTCCATACCGTTGTCGACCAGGTCTTTCAGCTCCCGTAACGCGGCTCGGGTGGCGAACAAAGTCCGCTCGTGCAGGTTACCGGGCGCCGTGAGCGAAATCGGGCGGATCCAGATCTCGAACAGTTGGTGCCTGCGCGCGACGTTGGTGGGCGGTACCAGTGTGGAGTAGCCCAATGGATACGCTTCGATATAGCTGTAATCGCCGTAGTTCATGCCGCGCGCTTCCCGAATGACCTGATACAGGTGACTGAAGGAATTGCGATGTTCACCGAACCATGAGTTCACCGCCATCAGGGGAAAGAAATCGGGATCACCTCGCACGAACGAGATGGGGAAGCCCAAGGAAATGGCAGTGGCGTCGGTTTCCTTCTCGACAATCAGGACCTTGAAACCGTCAGGCATCGGCGGCTCGGGAGCCGGAACGGCCGCTACGGTCCCCTCCGGCCACGCATTGAAATCGGCGCGAACCTGCTGCGGGAAACCATCGGGATAGCCGCCGCCGACACCTACGACTACATTGCTGCTGACGTAGTAGGTGCTGTAAAACTCCCTCACGTCATCCAGCGTAATAGAGCGGACCGATTCGACGTAGCCTTCTTCCGGGTGCTCGTACGGCGTGCCGGCGTACGCCACGCTGAACAGCAGCTCCTTCGACAACTCCTCGTCGCGGCTGAAACGGCGCGACCGCTCCAGGAAGTTCATCGTCTGGCTCTTAACGCGGTCGAAATCCTCCTGCTTGAAGGCCGGCGAAAGCAGGGAATTGTGGAACAGTTGGTAGTACGCATCCAGGTTGTCTCGGTGGATCCTGCCACGGAACACAGTCATTTCTTTGTCGACGTTGTAACCGTACCCGGCGGCCATGGGGTAGAGCTTCTCGAGGATGGTCTCGTAGCTGTCTTGCTGAGTAGAGCCGTCCGACAGCAGGTCTGCGGTGATCGCCGCCAGTCCTTCCTTGCCTTCAGGGTCGTTTTGCGAGCCAACCTTAACCCAAATGTTGAACGCGATGAAAGGAGAATCGGGTTCGCTGAGCGTAACCGTGTCGCTTGGACCCCCGCACGCTGCCATGGCCCCGAGACATACAGTCGTCAATGCTGCGCGTTTCATCATTCCCCTCCTTCCTGCACCATCAACACAACCGTCTTGCCGCTATCGACCAGGTAGGTGCGCGCCGCTTGGCGCACGTCCTCGGCAGTAATCGAATCCAGCGTCCCGTAGTACTCATCGACAGCCTCGATTCCCCCGGTGTTGACCACGTATGGAATCATTGCAAAAGCGACGTTTTGAGCTGTCTCGAGGCCCATCAGGAACCCGTACTTCATGGCGCTCTTGGTGTCAGCCAGCAATTGGGCGTCGGCCAGCTCCTCGCGCGCGCGATCTACGGCGCTCTGAATCTCTCGTTGGACGGCCGGCACATCGTCGGGGTCGATCACCATGGTCTGGACCTGCACCAGCGCCGGATCGCGGGCGAGACCGAAGTCTCCGAATAAGTACTGGACTCTCTGCTCGTCGATCACGAGCTTCTTGTAGATGTCAGAGTTGGATCCGAAGGCTACCTCTCCCAAGACCTCGGTCGCGATCGCCAGCTTGTCGGTCGCACTCCACGCCGGTGCCTTGTAGTTCACGCTGAGCACGGGCAATGTACGGCCTGGATATCGTACGGTCTGTCGGCGGGTCCTCCTCTGTATTGGCTCCGCCGTGATGTTGGGGGGTACGTACCCGGGTTCCCAGGCTGAATAATACTGCCGTATCAATTGCTCGGTTTCCTCGTACTCGAAATCGCCCGCCAGCACGAGCACGACATTCTCCGGGCGGTAGAACCGCTGGTAGAACGATAGACTGTAGTCGTAGGCCTCGGGCATCGCCCTCACGTCTGCCTCATACCCAATCGTGGTGTGCCCGTAGGTGTGCCGATCGTAGGCCAAGGAACGCACTCGCTCGTTTAGGTATCGTCCCGGAGACAACGCGCCCTGCATGTACTCACCTAGGATCGCCCCGGCTTCGGTGCGAAAACCGGGCTCATCGTAGTTGAGATTCCTGAAACGGTCCGATTCGAGATCTACGATCTGCTCGAGATACTCATTGGAGGCCACGAGGTAGTAGACGGTCAGATCATTGCTGGTGAACGCATTGCGCGATGCACCCATCTGACTCGTAATCAGATCGTAATTGGGATACTTGTGTGTGCCCCGAAACATCATGTGTTCGAAGAAGTGGGCGAAACCCGATTTTCCGGGTTCCACTTCATCGCGGCTCCCAGTGCGCACAATGGATACGTACGCGATCTGACCAGGCGCACCTGCCTTGATCAAGTAAGCCTTGAAGCCATTCTCAAGTTCGACCAGCCGGTAGTCAAAAGGAAATATCCCTCCCGCCTGTGCGGCGGCCGATGTGGCATAGACCAGCGCAAATGCCACCATCGATAACATTCTCATCGGCAGAATCCTCCGTTGGGATCTAGCATACTGAGTCCACGCGTTTGGAAAGCTGATATACTCATGGTGTTTTCCAAAGGCACGTTGAAGTGCGATGCGGTCTCTAAAGGCCGAACTACGTAATGTAGTTGATCGACTCTCTCACAGCAGGGAGCAGAAGGGGGGAGCTGAGAGCAGGTAGCAGGAGTGATCTGCACCGGGATGTCGGTATTCGCCTACCTGCTAGTCTAAGTGTGGGGAACGAGCCGCTCTCTAGGAGTTATCTACTCCACTCCATCTCGAGCTGATTCTCGAACCGAATGCGGTCAAGTGGGGCTGGTTGGTAGTAGAAAGACAAGGTGTAGACGACGTCGTCAGCCAGGTAATCTACTCGGTACAGGACGAGCGTATCGCTTTCGTCGCTTCTCACCTGCTGAATTGGATGACTGGTGAATCCACCTTCGCCAGTATGGAAGATCAGGGAGGACTTCTGGATCTCGAGTGCACGGCCAGCATACCGAGCGGTAGTGGTTGTCCAGTATCCGAGAAGCTCATCCGGCATCACACGCACTCTCCACGCCGCCGGTATAAACGTCGACAAGGCGATCCAGGCAACCAGTAGGACAAGTGCCAGGGCCAGAAGCGCAGTGAGCTTGGGCCCACTCCGGGCGGCACGCTCCTCTGCCTCTTGTCTTTCTAGTTCCTTCTGCTCAACTACTTCCGATACGATGCCGTGGACCACTTTGCGCAGTTCGGCCTCGCCGTGTGGAGCAGCCTTGGTTTCTTCCATCCGCACGTCCTTCGTGTTATCAGACGACCTGAAGTTTGGAGAGCCAGCAGGAAACGACCCCCTCGCAGGTGTCTCGGTGTGCCTCAGTTACTTCGGCTCCCGGTTCGAGCAAATCTTCCAAAACGAGAGTCAGTGCTCCCAAAAGGGGGTCTCCGTGGCACTGGTAGCTCCGCTTGGGCCGCTGATCATCTAGGCATAGGAATTGATCGCCGGCATTCCGCCATGGTTCTGTGCTTAAGGGATTCGGACTGTTATTGCGGCCTGTTGGGCCGCAGGACGAGGTCGGTCAGAACGTCGATCGTCAGGTTGCCAATCGTCAGCATCCCATTCAGGTCGAGCAGCCAATCGTCATCCGTCGGAGTGTGGTAGTCTTCGTGCAGGCCAGTGAAGAAAGCGAGCACCGGTTCGCCCAACACGGAGAACGGGTAATGATCGCTTCTGCCGATGGGGCCGTTGTCGTAGCGCAGTGCGATTCCTTCGTCATTTGCGTCGGCAATTATGACTTGCCAGGTGGGGGAGGTCTGGGCCCCGAGCACGTTCAGGGCGTTGGAGTACAATCGGCCAACCATGTCCAGGTTGACCATTGCGACCAGGCTGTCAATCGGGATGGTCGGGTTCTCGATGAAGTGCCACGATCCGATCAGCCCCAGCTCTTCCGCTCCATAAGCCTGAAACATTAGCGACCTGCGGTCCCGATTCCTCTCTTCTCCGGTGGCGAAGTAGGCGCTCAAGTAGCGCGCCACTTCGAGCATCAGCGCCGTTCCCGACGCATTATCATCGGCCCCGTTGAAGACAACGATCGAATCGGCTGAAACCTGGTCAAAACCCAGATGATCGTAGTGCGCTCCCAATATCACCCACTGTCCTGCGAGACTTCCGCGGCCTGGCAGCATACCGATCACGTTTTGGGAGGTCAGCACAGCTCCGATGTCAAACTCGAACGACTGAAGGTAGGACGGGGCCCCGGGTTCCAGACCGTAGTCCGCGAACTCATCCTTGATGTATTCAGCAGCCTGGAGCTCGTAAGTGGAGCCGCCCCTGCGACCGTACAGACTGTCGTCGGCCAGAAACTCCAGGTGCATCAGCAAGGCGGTGTCCGTCAAGGGGCCTACTGGGCGGTCTGATGCTGTAGGCACGCCCGAGTCACAACCGTAGCCGACTGCCAGCAGTA
>JARRLJ010000223.1:0-4489 GCA_037387025.1 Gemmatimonadales bacterium | reverse complement strand
GCACGAAATCGGAATCCCCTACTGCCGTAATTATGTGGGCGGCCACTACGAGAAAGCAGGGATCGCTAGTGCTGGATGACACAGTGGCATCCACGGCGTGAATTCTGATCGCCTCGTCAGCGATGAACTGCGAACCGCCAGATGGCGTACCAACGGTGAACGTGTCTCCAACGCTTTTCAAGGAACCGGAATCAAGCTCGTTAACTACATTGACATCTGGAGTGGGTGGGTTCGCAAAAGCCGAAACGGACAAAAGCACTGCCATGACAACAGAATGGCCTTTCATGGTGTTTCCCCAAAGTTCGAACGCCGTCTTGGCTGTGGACCCGTGCCGTCCCCTACACGGACCTCTCGACTCTACGCCTAGGGCTGGAGCCGTGCAACCAACGGAAGCCGAGCGACAGTCAGGCGCTCGACCGCCCGGCGATCCGGCCGCTCCGCACGACGTCCGAACTGGTCCCGATAAGCGCCATCGGCGCACGCCGGGCCCCGAATGCCCATCCGCGCCGAGATCGGCCAACTTTAGACATATTGAAGGCTTATGAGCCGTAAGCGCTCAGCGAACGACGGGTTGATCAGCCTGGCGGTTTGAGCTGCGCGTCGAGATTGGCGGCGTTGACTTGCCACGGCAGTAGCCGATGTATTTCATCGACCTCGGTTGCCGGTAGCTGGCTGAACACCCACTTGAGGTATGCATAGTCGTTGAGGTGGTTTGCTTTTGCGGTTTCGATCAGCGAGTAGAGATTGGCACTCGATCTCGCGCCACCTTGGGTATCGCTGAACAGCCAGTTTCTGCGGCCCACCGCAAAGGGCCTGATGGCGTTCTCGACGAGGTTGTTGTCGATGTTCAGGCGCCCGTCTTCCAAGTAGATCAGAAGTCTCGGCCACTGCCCGAGTGCGTAGCCGATGGCTTTACCCAGATAGGTGCTCGGTGGCACCGATTGTCTGTCCAGCCAGGCCTTGAACTTCTCAAGGATCGGCTGCGCCTCGGCCTGGCGGCGTTGGCGACGGATCTCGGGATCGGCCTCCTTGAGCGCCCGCTCCAGCTGGTAGAGCTTGCCGACATAGGACAGCGCCTGATTGACCTTGTTGCCCTTACTCTGCTCAGGCTTCGGCAGCGCCTTTTTGGCATCCATGAACCTGCGCCGTACGTGGGCCCAGCAACCGACGCCGATGACCCCGTCCTCGGCCAGGATGCCGTTGTAGCCGGCATAGCCGTCCGTCTGCAGATAGCCACGGTAGTTGGGCAGTAGAACTTTCGGCACTGCCTGAGCCCGGGTCGGATCGTAGTGATAGACGATGGCCGGTTGCCTCGGTGGCCCGCCCTTCATCACCCACATGTAACTCTTCGCTTGCGCCACGCGTCCAGGCTCCTTCAGTACCTGGACCGGCGTCTCGTCCATCTCCACGATGTCGTAGTCCCGGATATGGGTGCTCAAGGCTTCGATCAACGGCTCGATTAGCGCACCTGCCTTGACCATATGGCTGGCCAGGGTGTTTCTCGGCAGATCGATGCCCACGCGCTCGAACTGCTTCGATTGCCGGTACAGCGGCAACCCATCGGCATACTTGGCCACCGCCACATGGGCCAGCAGCCCCGGACTGGCCAGGCTCTTCGGGATCGGCTGCGGCGGCATCGGCGCGGTCTTGATCGACTCATCGCACTTCGGGCAGCTGTAGGTCGGCCGATGGTGCTCGAGGATGAACAGCTGCGCCGGGATCACATCGAGCTGCTCACTGACCTGCTCGCCGATCACCCCCATCTGGCAGCCGCAGCCACAGCGCCGCTCGGCTTCGGGCGCCTCGTGCTGGACCACGACCCGCGGCAGATCGGCCGGGAGCGGCTTGCGCTTCGGACGGCGCTTGGTGTGGGCGGCGACCTCGACCGTATCCATAACTTCTGGCGCGGCTTCCTCGGCGTTCGTGTCCGCCTCATCAAACAGCCGCGCCTGGTGATCGCCGGCCTCGGCACTCGCGCCGAAGCGTCGGGCTCGTGCCAGGCGACGCTCTTCCTCGAACTTGGCGAGCTTCAGCTTTGCTTCGTTAAACTGAGCCTGAAGACGCCGATGATCGACTTGCAAGGCAGCGTGCGCTTGCTTCAGTTCTTCGTAGGAGGGGGCCGTGGTCACGGCCGCCTATTATACGTGCGATCTCATGTTATTGCACTGAACTTCTGCACCTCGATGGGTGCAAAACGGAAGATATCGTAACCACCGATCAGCCAGTTGAGCTCTTCTCCAGTCAATGCCAGCACAGCCGAGGTGTGCTTAACCGGCCACACGAAGCGCCCCTTCTCCAGCCGCTTCAGCCACAGGCAGAACCCCTGTCCATCCCAGTACAGCACCTTCAGCCGATTGCGTGCAGAGTTGGTAAAGGCGTACAGCGACGGCTTGAATGGATCGAGACGCATCGACTCACTGACCAGCACCGCCAGACCGTTGATCTGCTTGCGAAAGTCCACCGGCGCACGATGCAAATATACCGGCATCTCCACCGGCCACAGATGCAGGTGGCTCACAGCCGTGCCAAGCGTTCCAGCAACCCTGGCTGGTCCAGACTCGGCAGTGTCAGCCGCACTCCATTCGGCAGCCAGACCGTCACACCCGATGACATCGATGCCGTGGTCGACGTGGTCACCTGCACAAAGCCACCCGCCGAGGTCTGCATCGCCAGCCGCTCACGGATCGCGGTCTTGTACACGTACAGCTTCTTCGGCTCCAGCCCGTGCAACCGCGCATACTCGGCCGTCGTCCCCTCGAACGACTCCAGCGCATCCAGGTGCCGCTTCCAGAACCGTTGTTTCTTCGTGAGCTCCATCATCTGCTCCGTCTGAGGGAGCAGTCATCTTCAGAAACTCACCATCTCCTTCAACACGTCGTTACCCGAGCGCTTACATTTCAATAAACGAACACCACCGGACGGACCAACATCCCATCTCCGTTTTCGATGTTCAACGGGACACCCACGAAATAGAGATTCTTCCTGTCTAGCAGGACATCGAGATTCTGCAGCGCTTCATAGATGGGAATAGACTTCGCCAGAAAGGCTTCGTGCACTGGCGCTCTTCTAGCGAACTCGGTATCTGCAGCGACGGGATAGGTGCCGTCACGGCTGCCTGCGCTGTAAGAATCAGTCCCGAAAGCGCGAATCGGAATGTTCGCGAGGTATTCGGCAGCAGCTCTGGTCAACGTCACTGACTTTGGATATTCGCTCTCCGGCGGCGGCGCATAGCCCGTGTAGATCACTACGATGTCCCCGACCCTTATCTCCTGACCTTCGAAGGCGCTCGAAGGAACCGTGTAACCAGGTGGGTAGCCTCTGACGTCAAAGACCCGCAGTCGTCCGGAAAATGATTCGACGTCATAGGTATTCAACCCACCGCCAAGCCCAAAGTGAATGGGCGCGTCTACGTGAGGACCACCGTGATTGAAGAACGTGTAGTAAGAGTTCTGTCCGGAGATTGGTCCGTTTTCCCAATGGACCACATCGAACGAATTGGGTCGCGCTCCAAACTCATTCAGCCACCTAGTGCCATTCATTCGTAAGGGTAGATCTGGGGTCACGAGCGCACCTAGATCGACAACCTCTCGCGGCACCGGAGCCTCATTCCCGCTCTCAGCCCGGGCGGAGAGTGCCACCAGGGCGACTAGTGCAGCAGCCAGTCCGATGCGGCCCATAGTCCCCCCGTTTTCCGTCTAATGCGACTACTAGAGCATAGCGCTGCCACTCAACGCTGGAAAACGGCCGTAGTGGGTCGATGGCGGAAATCCCGTTGTGCGGCGCAATAGTCCGGAATGCGCTCAACAGCAGACATGCCGGAATGCCCTTGAAAAAGCTCAAAATCGGCCATAACCAGCCATTTCCGACTAGGGATCAACATGAGAATCGGACCAGCAATCCATCGACTTCAGCCGCGAAGTCCTCGGCGACAATGCTTCGGAATTTGCACCATTGATCCGCCACGGCTTTTGATTGATTTACGTATGCCCGCCAAGCCTCCAGCTGCTTAGAAAACTCCGTTTCATCGTACAGCCCTTGCCGATACTGATAGTGTACGTTCTCCCAGTACCGGTACATTGCAGCTTGGCGTTCTTCAAACTGAACAAATTCATCGGCCGTCAGTTCCTCTCCGGAATTTGCCCGCCTCATTATGCTCGCAAGCTCGCTGTTCTCAGCGCCAGCACTAAGTAAACCGACTATGCCATTCGATAGCTCATTTCTAGTTTGTGCGCGAACCATCTCACTATTCTGGTTGAGTTCCAGCACCACAACGATTATTCCAACCAACACGCCAAGGTTCGCCAGCACGGCTAGCCAGGAGTTAAGGCGATCCATCAGCTACTCTCCCCCGCTTCTTGTGGAGTGAAGAGTATTCTCGATGGCACTATGTGTCTTGCAAGGGTCGTCCCCTGCCGCTTTGTTGCACCCGCACAAAATGGCCGCTTTCAGGCAGTTCCCAGGGGCTGCGTGATGTCCGTACCCGGCCAAC
>JARRLJ010000222.1:0-4840 GCA_037387025.1 Gemmatimonadales bacterium | reverse complement strand
TCCACTTCGTGGGGGAAGGGGAAGGTCTCGTCTATTACGTGATGCCGTACGTGGAGGGTCACTCGCTGGGCCAGCTCTTGCGCGGTTCGGGAGCGCTTTCTCCCAAGCGCGCGCTGGACGTAGCGATCCCGGTGTTGCGGGCGCTGCAACACGCACACGAGAGAGGTCTGATCCACCGCGACATAAAGCCTGACAACATAATGATCGATATTACCACCGGTCGTCCCCTCCTCATGGATTTCGGGATCGCGAAGCGCCTCGATGCAAACGGCGGACTGACCCAGACCGGATTCGTGGTGGGTACACCCTACTACATGAGTCCAGAACAGGCCTTGGGACAGGGTGATCTCGACGCCCGCTCCGACATCTATTCATTCGGCGCGGTCCTCTTCCAAATGGTGACCGGCACTCCCCCATTCGACGGAGAGTCCTCACAAGAGATCGTCGGCAAGCATCTGGCTGAGACGCCGCCGGCACCCAACGATGTGAACGAGGAGGTTCCATCCTGGCTGTCGCAGGTGATAATCCGCTGCCTTCAGAAGAAACCCGTGGAACGATTCCAGTCCGCCAAGGCCGTGATCGAGGCGCTGGAAGCCGGGCAGGACACCGAGGTGCTCGAAGCTCCGGCTGCGAGCCCCTCGGTCGGCGGCGTGGACCCTGGCGCCGAAACAGAAGTCGTCGACGCCACCGTGCCCATCGCGGTAGCCTCAGGAGGCAGTGGGTTGTGGCGCCGGCTGGCCTTCACCGGGGTGCCGCTGATCGCGGTTGGTATTCTCGCTGTCTGGTGGCTAACGCGTCCGAGACTCGTCTTCGAGAATCCACTGGCTGCCCCCGTTACTGTGAGCGTGGGCAGCGACCAACACCTGGTGGAACCAAGGGGCAACCTCACGGTGCGTCTGCGCGGCGGCGGGCAAACCGACGTCATGTGGGCGGTGGAACGGCCCACCAACGCTGACGGTCGACCCATGGGGATCGAGGTGTTCGGCGTGATAGCGTTGGCCGACGCGAGGGGCAGGGTTGAGGGGGCGGCTCACGCTACTCCCGGCGACCGCGCCTACTTCGCTCCCCTGATCACCAATGAGACGGATGTGCCGCTCACGGTCGTCGTGAACGCAAGCACTCCGCATGAGAAGTCGTGCGACTGCACCGTTCCGCCGGGCAGCCGCCGGATGCTAATCGGGTACTACCCTCTGTTCAGCAATTCCACTGTGCGTGCCGTGGACGAGTCCGGCCGATCGGCGACCTTCACCGATTTCGTACATGAGGTAGATCGACACAGCGGGGTAGTCGGTCTGCGGTTCGGGCAAGGAGATCTGCGATAGGCTGGAGCTGGCGTCCCTCCCCCTTCACTCCCACCAGAGCGTTCGGCTCGACGGTCCATTGCCATTGGCCCGCCAGCGCTGTCACTTAGTAGCTTTGCCCAATGAAAACCGCGCGGGTCACGCGCTGCTCTGACTGCTATCACGGGGAACCACCATGACGGTTACATCAAGACGCTGGCTACTGTGCGGCGTGTCAGCTCTGGTAATTGCACCTGGGGACCTGGAGTGTCAGGAGGAAGATCCGCTCCGGCCAAACTGGGCGACATACCACAGCACGGAAGACGCTTATGCTCTCCTCGAAGGTTGGGCTGCGGCATTTCCCGAGCTCACCAACCTCTATTCTATCGGAGAGACGCTGGAGGGGACTGACCTGCTCGTCTTGGAGATCACGAACGAGGGAACCGGTCCGGCCAAATACAAGCCGGGCTACTACTACGACGGCAACATACACGCAGAGGAACTTGCTGGGGCCGAAGTGGCACTTCATTTCGCCTGGCACGTCCTGAGCAGCTACGGAGACGATCCTCGTATCACCCGCTTGCTCGACACACGCAGTCTGTACGTACGGCCAAAGTTCAATCCGGACGGAGCGGACATCGCGCTCACCACGATTCACAATCCACGCAGCACACCGCGTCCCTACGATGAAGACAGAGACGGTCTGCTCGATGAAGATCCACCCAACGACCTGGACGGAGATGGCTTCGCAACGAGCATGCGGGTTCGGAATCCGAACGGCCTATGGAAGAAGAGCCAGACTGACCCTCGTGTTATGGTGCGGCGAGCCGATGGGGAATTGAGTGGAGAATTCTACGATCTCTACCCGGAGGGGATAGACGACGACGGCGATGGCGAGTTCAACGAGGACGGCGTGGGTGGAATAGACATGAACCGCAATTTCCCCCGCAACTGGGGGCTCGAATTCGAACAGCGCGGGGCGGGCCCCTACCCGCTCTCCGAGCCAGAGACGCGAGCCACCATCCAGTTTTTGCATTTACACCGGAACATCACCGGCATCGTGCACGGTCACACGTCTGGGGGATTCCTCTACCGACTGCCTTCCACGACGTCCTGGGACAACTACGGCGTGTCGGACCAGAGTCTGATCATTGAGTTGGCACGCAAGTACACGGCTACGACAGGCCAGCCGGTGCAGCCGAGTTACAGCAATCCGAGGGTGCACCGGTACGGCACTCTGATCAGCTGGGGTTACTGGGATTTCGGTGTGGTGGGTTTCGTTCCCGAGTACTGGGGCGGGTTCGGTACCGACTACGACGGCGACGGATCCGTGACGGACGATGAGCAACTCAGGTGGAACGAAGAGGCTCTAGGAGGCGACGGCTTCGCCGAGTGGAGCGATTATCGCCATCCCCAACTTGGAGCCGTCGAGGTCGGCGGCTGGCGCGCCCGGTTCACACGCCGCAACCCACCACCGCAACTTCTCAAAACCGAAATCGAGAAGTACGTACCGTGGATGGTTTGGCTGGCTGAGATCAGCCCCAGAATCGTAGTGCGCGATATCAACACAGCACGTGTTGACGGGGATGTCGTCAAGCTCTCAATGGTCGTCGAGAACGAGGGCTACCTCCCGACGAACATCACTCAGCGGGCGATCGACGCGGATGTCGCCGTCCCGGTGCGAGCCATTATCGAGACACGCGGAGCTGAGTTGGTGGCCGGATCACCTCGCACCGACCTGGGTCACATCTCCGGTTCGAGGGAGGCTCAGGGGTCGAGTGGGCCCGTCGCATCCAGACGCAGACTCGAATTCGTGTTCCGAATCACCGGCGCTAGCCCTTCGGTCATGGTCACGATCTCATGCGAAAAAGGCGGGCTTGTGCAGGAGACTATTCCGTTGACGGGAAACTGAAGGGTCGAATCGGGAAGGCTGGCCGCAAGAGGCGTAACGGTGGCAGAGTACCCTAAGCGGTACCTGCCACCATAGAGGAATCCGCGAATTGTAAGGTGTCTCAGGTGCTGCTACTGCGGTCTCAAGTCCCCGAAGTTAGCGAGGTAAGGCTCGTCCCACGCCACCTCGAACAGCCCGTTGCAGCCCTCGCACCGAAGAGTGTGAGGTCGGCCCATCGGTAGCTGTCTCATGCGACAGTTGGGACACACCGCGTAACCCCTAGCCCACCGGGGTGGTATCCTATTGGAGTTGCTCAAATTCGCCACGACGGTCCAACGGGTTGGCCGCGTCGTTACGATCTCCAGGTGACGCCTATTTACAGGACGTGGCTCTCCACCGATCGAGAGAAACGCCTCAGACGGCCTCACGGTGATCGTTTCATACCACGCGCCACGCCGCAGACCGCAATCCACATCTTCCCTCAACCGTGCCCACAGTACTCCGGTCATATCACATTTCTCCACGGGGGACTAGTCGCAAGGTTCGCATCAGGTTTCAGCTCCTGCGGTGCTCTAGATCACAAAGTCTCACGCTTGGGTGCCTGTCGTCTGCCGGCCGGAGCAATCCCGCCGCTCAGCCATTAATCTACGGCGACAATATAATCATTTGACATATAGTCGTCAGGATCATATTATCGTGCCCCCTCCCATCTGTGGAGAGCCCGTGATCGACGGCGCGGCCGACACCGAATCCTTGGCGTCCCAGATTCCCCTGAGTCCGCAGGATTTCCACGTCCTGTTCGCCTTGACAGAGGGTGACCGCCACGGCTACCGGCTGGTGAAAGAGATCGAGCAACAGACGGGAGGGCTGATCCGGATCGAGGCAGGCAACCTGTACCGTTGCATTCGCCGCCTCATCAAGCGTGGTCTCATAAGCGAGTCAGACGTGCGGCCAGGGCCCGAGTCGGACGACGAGCGGCGGCGATACTATCGCATAACGGACTTCGGAGAGCAGGTCCTCGCAGCCGACATCGCTCGGTCAGATAGCAGCCGCCCTCGTTATCGCCTCGATAGCACCGATGGTGAGCGGATGTGGAGATGACAATATCGTCGATTCAAATCTGGCACTGCTGGGCTCGTGGAACGCCACCGTCTTGCTGGTCGATGGCGTGGACCTCATCGACGACGGTATGACGCTTTCTTTTACATTCAACGCCAACGGCGAGTACTCGTACAGCGTTACCGGGGATCTAATGGAGTTCTGTGAGGCCGCGGCGGCGTGCACCGATGGTGGCGATTTCACGGCAACTAGCACCCAGTTCACATTGGATCCTGACTCATTCGATTCAGTGGTCCTGGCCTACTCAGTCACTGGTGGCACGCTGTCCGTATTCGGAACGGTCGACGGGTTCGACTTGGACTGGACATTCCAGGCCAACTAGTCGGGTCTTGCGCCGCACCCGCGGCAACGTTGGGCAGCAAAGCCCCGCATGTAAGGCACTTGCGGGGCTTTCGCTTTCCGAGCGCCCAGCCTTTACCCGACAGATCGCCACCAGGGTCGTTGCGGCGGACGAAAAGATGCTTAGAATCCTGACCGCAGGCGTCACCCTCCACGGGCTGTCATGGATCTCTGGACTTCACTACTGGACATCCTCATCACACTCGCCGCG
>JARRLJ010000221.1:0-4494 GCA_037387025.1 Gemmatimonadales bacterium | reverse complement strand
CTCCAACTCGTAGACCATCATTGCTTCGCGCTCGTCCATCACTTGGCTGCATTGGTCGAGGTAGACGTCTTCCCCGAACCGGCCGTTGTCGAGCCCGGTGTGGTCCTCGACCATGCCTGTCGTGTAGAACACCCCGAGCTTGCGCGCCAGTTCGTCAGCATACTCCTGCGGCGAGCTGATCGGAAACATCGGAGCACTCGGGTCGAAGTTGACCGGTGATGCGTATAGCTCCAGGTCAGGTTGTGCACGTGCCAAGTGAAAGCGCACCATACCCCTCACTGTCTGGAGACGTCCCAGTCGGAACTTGATCCTCAGCCAACCGCTCCACTCACCTTCCCCGACATCGAGGTGTTCTGGCTGCCCATTGGAATGAATGCGGACATTGCGGCCGGTGGAATCGATCTCGACGGTAATCGGGTGGGTCGCATCTTCCTGGAGCTTCGGGTTCCGCGGCCCAACGACGTGTGTGCGGATCTTCCCATCACTGCCCATCGTTATGGGGATGATGGTCTCGCTCTCGCCGGCGGAAAACTGAGATGCCGTTGTGTAGAACGTCCCTGTGCCGAATCCGCCGCGCACGTCCGGTACTCCCATCCCAGATAGAAGTTTCCCGCGAAGCCGATCCGGAGGGTAGGTGCAGGGGCAGCGGAGGACGGTCGCTGGCACACCGGCCTCTGCGAGAACCTCCCAAATTGGAGTTCCACGACGCTGGTTCACTACCTTCGGTGGCAGGAAGGAAGCCCGCTGCTCGTAGCGATTCAAAGCGATGTCAGGCAGGTAAGTCTCCGGGTCCCGCCGCAGGAAGTCATAAATGCCGTGGCCGCCTGGGTTGGTTCCTGTCGCGAAGGTCGACCATGCAACGGGGGTTTGCGCCGGATATGTTGTGGCTACTGTTGTGAATCTGCCCGAGGCCGCCAAACGTGCAAGGCTGGGCAGTTGTTGACGGCTCAGCAATGAATTGACGATGTGAGGATCGACGCCGTCCAGGCCAACTACGATTACCTTCTTCAGCCGTGAACCACCAGCACTCGATGACAAGGCAACTCGCCGGTTGCTATCCGCGCTTGAACTTCGGCTTGAAACGATGGAGAAACCGGACGACCGCCCGAGCGTACGCGGTGACCTTGCGCCCCAGCATGAGCAATATGCCAACAACCGCTGCTAATGCAGACGCCACGGGCATTAAGGTCTCCGGGCCGATGTACACTCTGGTAGCCCCCGTTACGCGGATCCTGCTAGAAAGTAATCCAGAAGAACCCCAGTGTGGGCGGAAATCTAACGGTTCCGGATGTATCCTGCATGGTTCGTGGCACTTCGGGCGCACAGGTTCCGTATACGATGATTGCGAGACACCTTCATTAACCCGTCACAGGGCAAGAGCACCGGGGAAGGCCGGCAGTTGCATATGATCGAGCCCGATAAGCAATTCTTTGATCTGCAGGAGGCCCTCGCGGGTCAGTACTCCCTCGAGACGGAGCTGGGACGCGGAGGAATGGGCATCGTGTATCTGGCGCTGGACGTGCGGCTGGATCGCCCGGTGGCTCTGAAGGTATTACCAGAGCATCTGGCGCAGATATCGGATCTGAGGGAACGGTTCCTCCGCGAAGCTCGCACTGCGGCCAAGCTGTCGCATCCCAACATAGTCCCGATTCACTCGGTGGACGAGGTCGGAGACTTCGTCTTCTTTGCCATGGCCTATGTTGCCGGTGAGACACTGGGCGAGCGCATCAGGCGGCGTGGGCCCCTGGCGGCCTCAGAGTGCTCACGGATCCTGCGCGAAGTGGGGTTCGCGCTCAGCTACGCTCATTCCCAGGGCGTGATCCACCGCGACATCAAGCCCGATAACATCCTTTTGGAAGAAGGGAGTGGCCGCGCACTCGTTGCCGATTTTGGAATTGCAGGTGTCATAGGTGAATCGGAAGCACTGGAGGAAGGTGAGATCATCGGCACCGTCGAGTTCATGAGTCCTGAACAGGCGGCCGGGGTACGAGTGGATGCCAGGAGCGATCTTTACTCGCTCGGCATGGTCGCGTATTACGCCTTGTCAGGCGATCTGCCCTTCAAGTCTGACAGTGTAACCGCCACTCTCGATCAGGTACGCAACACCCCCATGCCGTCGGTTGGGTCGGTTGCCGGCCCAGCGCCCCGCCGCCTCTCAAAGGTCGTCGATACCTGTCTCAAGAAGGATCCGGACGATCGCTTCGCTTCAGCTGATGCTTTCGCGCAGGCGCTGGAGGCCGTAACGGTGACGCACAAGCAGATACCTGTTGCCGTGAGGACTTTTTTGTACGACCCGATTGATCTCGGCGGTGACGCCCCGGCATATGCCACGATAGCGTCACTTGCCGCTCTTCCCATGGTCGTTGCATTCACCCAGGTACCAGAAGCCGGAATCGTGATGCTGGGTACGTTTCTGACATTTGTAGTCGGCGCTCCCACTGTTCTGGTTCCGCCGAGGATTCGGCGATTACTGAATTCCGGAAACACAGTGGCCGATTTGGAGCTCGGTTTACGGCAGGATCTCGAACAGCGGAGGGAAGAGTCCCCCCAGGGATCGCAGAGCAGATTCGGCCGCATCCGTGCCCTCTTGCGCAAGGCCTCGCTCATAGGTCTCGGCGGATCTTGGGGGGTGTATTGGGCCGGCGTGCTGTTGGTAGCAGCATTGGGCGTGCCGTTCCCCATCGACTATGAGGTCCTCACCAGTCTCCTGCTGACGATTGGTGGCGCCTCTGCGGCGGGTTTTGTGTTGGGGTCGATAGCTCCCGGACAGGAAGAGGAACTCCGGGCGCTCAAGAAGGCCGAGCGCCGGCTGAGGTTTTGGAGGAGCCGATTGGGCAAGGCGATCTTCAAGGTCAGTGGGGCTGGACTGCACAAGCGCGTCGCCGAGGTACGCGCGACCCACCGGCCGACGGAGTTGCAGATCGGTCTCGCCGCGGAAGCGCTGTTCGAATCCCTGCCTAGAGAGACGAAGAAACTGCTTGGTGACGTACCGGCCACGGTGGCCAAGCTCGAGGTCGATGCGCAACACCTCCGTGAGTCCGTAACAATGCTTGCCGAAGCTGAGGCGTCCGCGTTTCCAAGCAACGTGGAGTTTCCCACGGACCTCCGTGAAATGCGGGAGAAGGCTGAGCAACAGCTATCGGAGGTAGTGGCAGCACTCGAGACTATACGCCTGGAGTTGCTGCGCCTGACTGCGGGCGTGGGCAGCGTCGAGGGGCTTACGACCAACATCCTGGCTGCCGGAGACATCGGCGACAACGTGGGACGGCTGTTGGCGGGGATACAAGAGGTCGAAGCCGTGCTGGATACTGCGGACACGCAGGAGCAGGTCTAGACGGGACCTCTCATTCCGCACAAGTTCTTTCGCCTACCCAAGACGGGCGCAATCCATATGGCGGAGAGAAAGAAGAAACGCTTCGGATGGCCGACTGCCATCGGGATAATGGTTACGATCCCGATCCTATGGTGGTCTGTGCGCGACATACACTTCGCCCAAGTCCTCGAGCACTTTCGTGAGGCACGCAAGGTGCCATTGCTCGCGGCGATGGCCGCCGTTGTCCTCGCGCTTCCCGCCAGAGCCGCGAGGTGGCGAATCCTACTGCGCAACGAGAACCCCTATTTGAAAGTCGCCCCGCTGTATCACGCCACGGCCATTGGGTTCGCGATCAACAACCTGCTGCCCGCGCGCACGGGGGAAATAGCGCGGGCATACGCGGCCTGGCGGCTCACCGGCGCGCGGTTTTCTTCGGCGATAACGACAATAGTGTTGTCGCGGGTCTTGGACGGGGTGACGCTGTTCTTGATCTTGGCGTTGGCGGCGCTCCTGGGCGCTTTTGCTACGGATTTCACCATCGGCGGTGTCACTGTGGGTCGAATCATGAGTGTGGCAACCACCATCTTTGTCGGGCTGTTCGCGATCGTAGTGATCGCAATGACGTTCCCCACAGTTGTGTTGGGAATATTCGGCAAAGTCAGTCACACAGTGCTGCCCGACAAATGGGCTGATCGCGTAGGTCAGGGCTTGAAAGGCATACTCGACTCGTTGGCTGTACTGCGTAACCCGCATCTCTTTCTGCGCGTGATGGCATGGTCGGCTGTGATTTGGATCATCAACGGCTTATCGATCTACCTTGGCTTCATTGCGTTCCATCTCGACGTGCCTTGGCACGGTTCGTACGTGGTGCAGTCGTTGGTGAATTTTGGATTGGCCATCCCCTCGACGCCGGGATTCGTCGGAGTATTTGAGGCCCTCATGCGGGGAAGCCTGACGCTCTACGGTGTCGAAGCGGCTGCGGCCGTCTCATTCGCGGTCGCGTATCACTTCTGCTCCTATGCCCCAACCACCTTGCTCGGACTGTGGTCGTTGGCAAGAAGCCGCATTCGCATGAGCGAGGTACAGGAGGAGGTGCAGGAGCGCGTAACCGTGGCAGTCGAGCGGCTCACCGGAACGTTCCAGTCGATGGGTTGATAACGTGCAGAGTAGAGAAGGCAGAG
>JARRLJ010000220.1:0-4498 GCA_037387025.1 Gemmatimonadales bacterium | reverse complement strand
CGACCAGAACACGCGCGAGCTGTGCAAGGAGGCCATCCACAACGGAGCCAGTGATGACGAAGGAATCCGGCAGTACGTCCTCAACAAGCTCAAGACCAAGGAGGTGCAGTACTCGGTGAGCGATCCGGATTCCGAACGCAACTTCCCTCGTGTGTGGTACATATGGCGCGGCAATGCAATCATGGGAAGCATGAAGGGACACGAGTACTGCTTGAAGCACTACTTAGGCACGCACTCGAACGCCATAGCAGAGGACTCGGAGGACCACACTCAGGAGGTGAAGTGGCACGACGTTGCACCAGTCGGGAAGATGGACCTCGTCGTCGATTTGAATTTCCGGATGGATTCGTCGGCGCTCTACTCGGACATCGTACTGCCTGCCGCCTCGTGGTACGAGAAGGCCGACCTGAACAGCACGGACCTCCACTCATTCATTCACCCGCTCTCAGCGGCCATCGCGCCGGTGTGGGAATCCAAGACCGATTGGAACATCTTCCGTGACCTGGCCAAGGCGACCAGCGAGGCGGCCGCCAAGTATTTCCCGGAACCACAGAAAGACGTCGTTGCCTCTCCCATCGCGCATGATTCGGCGGGAGAGATATCACAACCGGTTATGAGGGACTGGTACCGCGGTGAGTGTGAGGCCGTGCCCGGCAAGACCACTCACAATCTGACGGTTGTGGACCGCGACTACACGCAGATCTACGACAAGTTCATCAGTTTGGGCGATCGCATCCGGACTGCGGGTCTGGGAGCGCACGGAAACCATTACGAGTGCGAGGACGCATACGACGAAATGGTCGCGTCCAACCACTTTCCCGTGGAACGGCGCAACGGCAGCCGCTTGCCGTCATTGAAGGAAGATGAGTGGGCGGCAAACGCCGTGTTGCACCTCTCTACGTTGACCAACGGCACGCTCAACGTGCGCGCCTACCGCAATGCCGAAAAGAGAACCGGTCTAGAGCTGGTCGATCTCGGGGCTGGCAGTGAGGATGTGCGGTTCCGTTACACGGACCTGCAGGCCCAGCCGCGTCGCTACAACACGTCGCCGCTGTGGTCTGGTATCATGCACGGTGGCAGGGCCTACGCTCCCTACACCTACAACGTCGAGAAGCTGATTCCGTGGCGTACGCTCACGGGGCGCCAGCACTTCTACCTCGACCATGAGATGTATCTCGCATACGGTGAGAATCTTCCCACCTACAAGCCGTCTCCCAAGCCGGCAGCCTACGGCGATCTCAAGCAGACTATGAAGGACGGCGATGCTCGGATCTTGAACTGCCTTACCCCGCACGGGAAGTGGCACATCCACTCGACCTACATGGAGAACCACCGGATGCTGACCCTCTCGAGGGGCTGCGAGCCCGTCTGGATTAGTGAGATAGACGCGGCAGAGTTGGGTATCCAGGACAACGATTGGGTCGAAGTCTACAACGACCACGGAGTCTACTGCGCGCGCGCCAGCGTCAGCGCCAGAATCCCCAAGGGTGTGTGCATCGTGTACCACGTGCCGGAGCGTACGGTTGGTATCCCCAAGTCACAGGTGCGCGGTGGGAAACGAGCTGGAGGTCACAACAGCTTCACGCGCATTCACCTCAAACCGAACTTCCTGGCCGGAGGCTACGGGCAGTTCACCTACCACTTCAACTACTGGGGACCGATAGCGCCGAACCGGGACACACATGTCGTCGTCAAGCGAATGGACAAGGTCGCGTTTTGACGGTTTACAGATCTCGACCAGAACGGGAGAGCTGAGATGGATGTTCGCTCACAGATTTCGATGGTGTTTCATCTCGACAAGTGCATCGGCTGTCACACTTGCTCGATCGCATGCAAGAACATCTGGACCGACCGCAAAGGCGCCGAGTACATGTGGTGGAACAACGTGGAGACCAAACCGGGAACGGGCTATCCCGGCAAGTGGGAGGACCAGGGCATCTACAAAGGGGGCTGGGAGAAGAAGGGAAATGGGATCGAACTCAAAGGCGCGGGAAAGCCGAAGAGCCTGAGCAACATCTTCCACAACCCCCACATGCCGGTGATCGACGACTATTACGAGCCGTTCACCTACAAATACCTGGACCTGATCGAGTCACCTGCGGGCGACGACCAGCCCACCGCCCGGCCGATCTCGATGATCACCGGCAAGCCGATGGACATCAAGATGGGGCCGAACTGGGACGACGACTTGAGCGGGACGCCGGACTACGCGCGCAATGACCCCAACATGGAGAAGCTCTCTCCGGCCGAGCAGCAGGCCATGTTCCAGATGGAAAGAATGGCCTTCTTCTACCTGCCGCGGATCTGCAACCACTGTTTAAACCCGGCCTGCGTTGCTTCGTGTCCTTCGGGTGCGATGTACAAGCGAGGAGAAGACGGGGTGGTGCTCATCAATCAAACGGTGTGCCGCGCCTGGCGTATGTGTGTCACCGCTTGCCCATACAAGAAGTCGTACTACAACTGGAACACGGGAAAGTCGGAAAAGTGCATTCTGTGCTACCCGCGGATCGAGGCCGGTCATGCACCCGCGTGCATGCACTCCTGCGTGGGACGCATCCGTTACCTGGGCGTATTGCTGTATGACGCCGACCGGATAGAAGACGCGGCCTCGGCCGACGAAACAGGGCTGGTGAGCCGCCAGATGGATATTATCCTGGACCCGTTCGACCCTGCGGTCGTCGAAGCAGCAAAGAAGAACGGGGTGGCAGACTCCACGATCGACGCGGCCCAGTACTCACCAGTATACAAGTTCGTGAAGCAGTGGAATCTGGCGCTCCCGCTGCATCCTGAATTCCGGACGCTGCCGATGCTCTTCTACGTGCCCCCACTGTTGCCGGTCATGGCCTCGGTCACCCAAGTGGACAGGCAGGCTCAGTCGGAGGGCATGCATCCGATATCAAAACACTGGCCTGACAGCTGGCTGTATGACACCAGCACTGCGGAGCTGTTCGGCACCATTGACGATGCGCGATTCCCACTGCGGTACATGGCGAACCTGTTCAGCGCCGGCGACACAGCCGTGGTGGGGGACCGGCTCAAGAAACTCATGGCCGTCCGACTCCACCGGAGGCGCGTAACCGTGGGTGACGTTTCCGAGGACACGGTGAGCGAAGCGCTGACCGCCACGCGCCTGACCCCTCAAACGGCCGATGACATCTACTACCTGACGTCGCTGGCGCAGTTTGACGATAGGTTCGTGATTCCCGCGGCGCACCGCGAGCAGGCCCTGGAGATGATGGAGTTCACCCGTGATGTCGCGGGCAGCAGCGGGTTCGGATTCAAGGATGCCACGGCCGCGAGGGGATAATGAAGATGCCGCTCGACCACTACCGGGATCTGGCCGGTCTCTTCGACTACCCGGAGAGTGACTACCCGGCGCGCGTGCAAGGGCTGTGCGAGCTGCTCGAGCGCCACTGCCCACCGGCGGCGATGGAGTTGAACGCGTTTGCGAAGGCCCTGCCGTCCCAGAGGAGCAGCTTCTCACCGCAGGAGCTGGACGAGATGCAGGAGATCTTCACCCGTTCGTTCGATGTGCAATCGATCACGACCCTGAGCGTGGGCTACATCGTGTTTGGCGATGACTACAAGCGGGGTGAGCTTCTGGTCAACCTCAACCGCGAGCACCGTGAGGCGGGGGTCGACTGCGGTAGCGAACTGCCGGATCATCTCCCAAACGTGCTGCGCCTGATTGCCAGGTGGCGTGAGCGGGAGATGGTGGCCGAATTCGTCGAGGAGATCTTGCATCCGGCGCTGGAAAGGATGGTCAGCGAATTCGATGGCGCACGAATGGAACAGCGCAGCAGGCTGTACCGGAAACACTTCAAGACTTTGATCGCCTCTTCCGAGGAGCGTGGCACAATCTTCCGTATGCCTCTTGCGGCTCTCTTGGCGGTCGTGGAAAACGATTTCAATCTCTCTGAACGAAAACGCCATGAGCCGGATAGTGCTTTCTTGGGTTCCATTGGCAGCGAACTGGAGTTCGAAACCAGTGAGGGGCGCCCGACTCAGCCGAGGAGTCCGCTATGACCGTGCTCAACACCTTCCTTTTTGTGGCGTTTCCCTACATGGCGGCCATCGTCTTCGCAGTCGGCGTCATCTACCGGTACAAACACAAAGGCTTCACGGTCTCGTCGCTCTCTTCGCAGTTCCTCGAGGGTAGGCAGCTCTTCTGGGGCACGGTTCCGTTTCATATCGGACTCCTGGTGGTGTTGACGGGACACCTTATCGCGTTCCTACTGCCGCAGGCCAATCTGGCGTGGAACGCCATCCCGGTTCGCCTGCTGATTCTCGAGGTGACCGCACTGGTGTTCGGACTCACGGTGTTCGTCGGTCTCGTGTCTCTCATGTACCGGCGCTTCACCAACCCGCGCATCCGGGCGGTCACCACAAAGATGGACGTCGCGCTCGAATTGCTGTTGCTGGCCCAGGTCGTGTTGGGATGCTGGATTGCCCTGGGATACCGGTGGGGGGCCTCCTGGTTCCCGGCGAGTCTATCGCC
>JARRLJ010000219.1:0-7620 GCA_037387025.1 Gemmatimonadales bacterium | reverse complement strand
TGCTGCGGAGAGCCTGGGCGCTGGTTTTCCCTTCGGTGAAGGAGGGCTGGGGGATCGCGAACGTAGAAGCATCGGCTTTCTGTACCCCCACTATTGCGTCGAACAGCCCAGGGCTGAGGGAGTCGGTCGTGGACGGTGAGACCGGAATACTCGTTCCGCACCGTGACCGCCGTGCGTTGGCTGACGCCATGAAACGGATTAGCTCGGGCCCGGAAACCGTCGCAGCGTTCGGTCGAAGTGGACGGCATTTTGCAGAGAGCCTGTCGTGGGACAGTGCCACCGAACAGACTGAAGCACATATACAGGAGACAATCAACGGTGCCCACCTGGGGCAGAAGGAGTGATGCTGATATGCGGATTATTGTGACGGCGCGACACTGCGAGATCTCTGACGAACTGCGGAACAGGGCAGAGACCGTGGTGGAGAAGGTAGCAAGGCTCGCTACTCGGCCTCAAAAGGCTGAGGTGATCTTTGACGCCGATCACGGTAACAAGGTCGTAGAGTTGAAACTGAGTCTGCCGCGGGAGCAGACGAAGGTGGCGACGGCTGAGGCGGAAGATTTCCGCACCGCTCTGGATCGGGCCGCCGACAAGATCCGCAAGCAACTCGACAAGGAGGCTCGCAAACCGACCGCGAGGTCGCAAGCGGTAGAATAGATGGCACTGACAGTCCGGGAACTTCTCGAGCGCAAGAGGCTGTCGCTCGAGCTCGAACCTCTCACAGGGGAGGTTGGCCTAGACCGTGCCATAACGAGACCGGAGGTGTCGAGCCCGGGTCTCGTTCTGGCTGGATTCACTGCCCGTTTCGTTAGCGAGCGGCTCCACATATTGGGAGAGACGGAGATAGCGTATCTGCGGTCTCTCGATTCCGAAGCGCGACACAGCTCGCTGGAAAAATTCATGACGTACGATCTTCCCTGCGTGTTCATCACGAAAGGGCAGTCGGTGCCGCGGGACCTGCTAAAGCTGGCCAAGGAACATGGCGTCCCGGTGTTTCGGTCGAAGCTGCGAACCTCGGAGTTCTATCGCAGGATAACACCCTATTTGGCAGAGGTGTTCGCACCCAGCACTACACTGCACGCTTCGTTGGCCGACGTGTACGGAGTAGGCCTGCTGTTCATCGGACAATCGGGGATTGGCAAGAGCGAGTGTGTGCTGGACCTGGTTGAGCGCGGACACCGGCTGGTGGCTGACGACGTCGTGCACATCAGCCGCCGCGCAACCGATGTATTGATCGGCCGCGCAAGTGAGTTGTCCCACCGCTTCATGGAGATCCGCGGTGTCGGTCTGGTGGATGCGTCGGCGCTGTTCGGCATTCGCGCGGTACGGCAGCAGAAGCGCATCGAGGTGGTTGTGGAACTCAAGCAGTGGGAGAGTGCCAAAGACGCCGACCGCACAGGCCTGGACGGCAAAACGACCACCATACTTGGTGTGGAGATACCGCTCGTCGTCGTTCCGTTGAATCCTGGAAAGAACATAACAGTGGTCTCCGAGGTCGTTGCCATGAACCATTTGTTGCACTATAGCGGAGTGCATCCCGCCAGCGAGTTCAATCAACGTCTCATAGGCAAGATGGTCGAACAACAGCAGTTGAGGGAATATCTGGCCGAAGACTATGAGTGAGCAGCTTCGTGGTGTAGTCGTTGCCCACGCGGATCTCGCCGCTGCTCTGGTTGGCGCGGTCCGCGTCATTACTGGTGACGAGGATGCGCTTGTGGCGGTCTCGAACGAGGGGCTCTGCCGCGAGGATCTCTGCAGCGGTGTGCTGAACGCGGTGGGGGATAAGCCGGCGATCGTATTCACAGACATGGCAGGTGGAAGCTGCTTCCAGGCAGTGCTGACCGACTTTCGCGATCGCGACGACGTCGCGGTTGTTACCGGTGTCAACCTCCCAATGCTCCTGGATTTCATATACAATCGAGAAGTCACCCCGCATGAGGCGGCAGAGCGCGCCACGGCCACAGCCGACAAGTCAATCAAGCGGTTTGCCTCGTGAGCCTCAATCTCGTTCGTCTGGATGATCGTCTGATCCATGGGCAGGTAGTCGTGGGTTGGGGGAATGCTCTGGCGGCGGATCACATCCTGCTGATCGATGACGAAGTCGCCACCAATGAATGGGAACGGGAACTCTACGCCATGGGTGTCCCGCCGGACATGGATGTCGAATTCTCAACGGTCGCGGAAGCCGGACCAGCCCTCGAGCGCTGTGCATCGTCCAAACAACGCACAATCGTGCTTGTCGGAGACGTGGTCACTCTTCAGTCGGCGTGCGAGGCAAGCACACTGGTGCGCAGGGTCAACGTCGGCGGCATTCATGAACGCGCCGGCCGCACCAAGCGGCTGTCCTATGTCTTTCTCACCGATGAAGAAGCGGACCGCCTCAAGTCATTGGCGGAAGGTGGGATCGAGGTCACGGCCCGCGACGTTCCCAACACGCGAGCCGTACCCCTGTCGGATTTCCTGTAATGGAGAATCTCGGTTGGTTGGTGGCCTGGGGCCTACTGGTCGGGCTCGATCTCGCCAGCGTTGCGCAGACCATGATCTCGCGGCCGATCGTCGCCGGGACGGTCGCCGGAGCTATCCTGGGGGACCCGATGGCCGGCGCGGCCGTCGGCGTCACGCAGCGGTTGGGGCACCGGGGGTGCTGGGCTCCGGTATCGGAACGGCAGTAGGGCTGCTGATGGCGTACCTTGGTGGCAAGACAATCCACATGGTGCGTATCGAGAACGTGAACGACGTCGAGAGGCACCGGCATGCTCTGGATGCCGGTGAGACGCGGGCGGTGGTTGGAGTGCACCTCAGGAGCCTTGGAAGGGATGTCTTCCGCACTCTCGTCCTGGTCCTGCTGGGGTTGTTCCTCGCCGTGATCGTGCGCCGCTGGCTGCCGCTGACACTCGAGGGTGCTGTTGGTCTCACCGTCGTGGTCGTGGGAGCCGCTCTGGCAGCTGCTGTGTCCGGTGTGGGGCGTCTCACGGGGCGCAAGATGGCTCTGCGTTGGTTCCTGTTCGGTCTAGTTGGTGGGTTCGTGGGGGTATTGCTCAGATGAAGCGAGGCATGATCCGAGCTTGGCTCCGCACCTTGCTGGTGCAAGCTTCCTGGAACTACGAGCGGTTGCTGGGGGATGGAGCATGAGGGTCTTCCAGCCGAACAGATGCAGCGTCTCCGATCGGCGCTCACTGGTCCGCTTGGAGGTGTGGGTGACAAGTTGGTGTGGGCGGGTATCGTCCCGACCGGGTCGGCGCTGGCCATCGTCCTCACCGTCTACGTATCACCGGTGGTCGGGGTGGCGGCTTTCCTCGTTGTGTACAATTTGGTTCATTTCGCGTTACGCGTCTGGGGGCTCGCTGCCGGCTGGAACGGTGGCATGCACGTGGCGCAGAAACTCGGTAAGCCTCTGATCAAGAAGGGTATGAAGGTGGCGGGGCCGATGGCAGCCCTGAGCCTTGGCCTGGCGCTTCCAATAGTGGGCGACTGGCTGGTGCGTCATGTCGATGCCCACGAATTGCTGGGAACGGGACTCGTCGCTCTGGTCGGCATACTATTGGCGCGGTGGCTCTGGCCCACCCTGGGGGCAAACCGCTATGGGTTGGCGGTGGTGGCCGTGGCCCTCATCTTGGGGTGGCTGTAAGCGTGGCGGCTGAGCGGCGGGTGACCGTGATAAACAGGCTTGGGCTTCATGCGCGGCCCGCGGCCGAATTCGTCAAGACGGCGTCCAAGTTCGAGGCTGAGATCAAGCTTTCGAAGGATACGATGGAAGTGAATGGCAAGTCGATTCTGGGTGTGATGACACTCGCTGCCGAGTGCGGTAGTGAACTCGTGGTGCGAGCTGAGGGGGCGGACGCGGATGCTGCCGTGGACGCGTTGGCTGAAGTATTGGGCCGGGATTTTGGGAACATATGAGCAAGCAGCGCGCCCTCCACGGAATCAGCGTCTCTCCAGGGATCGCCGTAGGCCCCGTGTACGTTTTGCGCACGGAACTCCCGGAGATCACCCACCGCGTGATACCGCTGGATCAAGTGGAGGCGGAAGTCGAGCGGTTTTGCGGAGCGGTGGCTGGGGTTCGGGCAGAGCTGGAGGCAATGCGGGATCGCACGAGCGAGCGGGCTGGACGGGAAGAGGCCAAGATCTTCGCCGCGCAGATAGCGATGCTGGAGGACCGCACCCTGCTCGATGAAGTCGAACGTCTGGTGCGCGAGAACCAACTCACGGCCGAGCGCGCTTTCGAGTTTGAGGTACTCGAGGTGAAGGAACTATGGGCCCAGTCGTCCAGCGCTACCCTGCAGCAAAGAACCGCCGACCTCACCGGGATTCAGAACCGGGTGCTCCAACGTCTCTTGGGACAGTCTTTGGACGATGTGCTGCATCAATCCGGTGACCGGCCCGCGATCGTCCTCACCAGGGAACTCACCCCGGGGCTAACGGTCCAACTCGAGCAGGCCCTGGTTACTGGGTTGGCCAGTGAACTCGGTACTCGCACGTCGCACGCTGCCATTCTGGCCCGAAGCCTGGGGATGCCGTGTGTCATGGGCATGGTCGGGGGCATCGAGGACATCAAGTCGGGTTCGACGGTCATTCTGGACGGTACCCGCGGTACGCTTGTCGTGGACCCCACTGATGAGCAGATAAGCGAGGCTTACGAGCGGGAAGGCCTGAGGCTGGAGCTCGACCGCGAACTCGAATCTGTCGTCGGTCTACCCTCGGTCACCAAGGATGGCAGCAAGGTCAAGCTCCACGGCAACATCGATCTGCCGGAGGAAGTCGAGGTGGCGATCGATCACGGAGCCGAAGGCGTCGGGCTGCTCAGGACGGAGTTCCTCATAGTGGGCCGTACCGAACTCCCCGGTGAAGACGAACAGACAGAGTTCTACGAGCGTGTGGGCAAGAGATTTGCAGGCAAACCCGTAGTCATAAGGAGCTATGACTTGGGGGGCGATAAGTTCCCCGCGGCGTTCCGGACCGGACCCGAAACCAACCCGTTCCTCGGATGGCGTGCGATAAGAGTTTGCCTCGATGAGCCCGAGATCATGCGGACCCAGGTCCGAGCCGTGTTACGCGCTCGTGCTGCGACCAATGTGCGGCTCATGCTCCCTCTGGTGTCTCAGGTAGAAGAGGTGGAGCGCACCCGCGAGATTCTCGAGGAGGCGATCGGCGACCTTGAACGGGACGGGATTCCGCACGGTGCGGACCTGCCGCTCGGAGTGATGATCGAGACGCCGGCTGCCGCCATGTTGGTTGAGCAGTTGGCTGAGAGGAGCAGTTTCCTCAGCGTTGGAACCAACGATCTCACGCAGTACACGTTGGCGGTCGACCGGGGCAATGCGCGCCTCGCGGATCGCTTTTCACCGCTGCATCCGGCCGTGGTTCGCCTGCTGAAGCACATTATCGACTGCGGTGCGTGTAGAGGTCTGGACGTCAGCGTCTGCGGTGAGATGGCTGCCGAACCACTGTCAACGCTATTGCTCCTGGGCCTCGGTTATCGGGTGTTGAGCGCGTCGCCGAGTGCTTTGCCCTTGGTTCGGTGGATGGTCCGTCAAATAGACATTGCGGCAGCCGCGCGGGCTGCCACAGCCGCCCTGGATGCGGCAACGACCGGCGAGGTCACCGATTTGTTGGAGCAGTACATGGGGGATTATGTTGACCTCGATCTGCTGGAGGCAGGCCGGTTGCCCGTGGCCTGATGGCGAGCTAACTTCAAGTATCTTAAACGTTTACGGAATTCAATGAGTTCTTACCGACACCTTTTCTCGTCCGAGTCGGTGACCGAGGGACATCCTGACAAGGTTGCCGACCAGATTTCAGACGGTATCCTCGACGCGATTCTCGCGAGCGATCCCCAAGGACGGGTGGCTTGTGAGACACTCGTGACCACTGGCATGGTTGTGCTGGCAGGTGAAGTCACAACCGAAGCCAGGTTTGACATACCTCAAGTTGTCCGTGGCATCATCGCGGACATCGGTTACACAGACGCATCCTACGGTTTCGATGCCAAGACCTGCGCGGTCTTGACTTCTCTCGATGCCCAATCGGGGGACATCGCACAAGGTGTGGATACCGGTGGCGCCGGTGATCAGGGGATGATGTTCGGATACGCTTCGGACGAGACCCCTGAGCTCATGCCTGTACCGATCATGCTGGCTCACAAGTTGACTCATCAATTGGCGACGGTTCGCAAGTCAGGCGAACTGGAGTGGCTGCGGCCCGACGGCAAGAGCCAGGTGGCAGTAGAATATGCGGATGGTCAGCCGGTTGCCGTGAAAGCCGTGGTACTGTCGACGCAACATTCCGACAGCGTCACAAACGATGATCTTCACCAGGGCGTTACGGTGAAGGTCATCAATCCCGTGTTGGATCAGTGCGGGTTGGATGTTTCCGATGTGAAGTTGCACATCAATCCCACGGGGCGATTCGTCACCGGCGGACCACAAGGCGACGCCGGACTCACGGGTCGCAAGATAATCGTCGACACGTACGGAGGAGCCGGTAGGCATGGGGGCGGTGCGTTCAGTGGAAAGGACCCGACCAAGGTGGATCGATCGGCTACGTACGCCGCCCGTTGGGTGGCCAAGAACATAGTTGCCAGCGGGCTGGCGCGGCGTTGCGAGGTGCAGTTGGCCTACGCCATCGGTGTCGCCGATCCGGTGTCAGTCATGGTCGATACCTTTGGAACGGGTAAGGCACCCGAAGAGGCACTCGAGCTTGCCGTAAAGAGCGTGTTCGACCTCACCCCCAAAGGGATCATAGAGGCTCTGGAATTGAGGAGCCCCATCTATCGTCAGACTGCAGCCTATGGCCACTTCGGCCGAGAGACGCGCGACGAGACGGTGGCTGGCAAGAAGGTTCGCTTCTTCACTTGGGAGGATCCCGTCCGTGCGTCGGATCTGAAGGACGCCGTGCGCGATGCGGCTTGAAGTGAGGATTTTTAGAGGTTATTGGATGAATCACATTTGGGTGTGGAAACAATGACAACTGTGGCTGCTGAGAAGAGGAACCCCGCCAGAAGCGGCGTGGAGTACGAGGTCAAAGACATCGAGCTGGCTGATTGGGGAAGACGTGAGATCAAGCTGGCCGAGCACGAAATGCCGGGCCTGATGACGCTGCGGAAACGGTACGGTGTCGAGAAACCGTTGCAGGGAGCAAAGATCATGGGCAGTCTGCATATGACCGTGCAGACGGCCGTCCTGATCGAGACCCTGCAGGAGTTGGGCGCCGATGTGCGTTGGGTCAGCTGCAATATCTTCTCAACCCAAGACCATGCGGCTGCTGCCGCGGTAGTAGGACCCAACGGTACTGCCGAGTCTCCCGCCGGAGCCGCCGTGTTTGCGTGGAAGGGCGAGACTCTCGAAGAGTATTGGCGTTGTACCGCGCGCGCTCTGATGTGGCCGGACGGGTCCGGTCCCGATTTGATCGTGGACGACGGTGGCGACGCCACGCTGCTGCTGCACAAGGGCGCTGAGTTTGAAACTGCCGGGTCTATTCCCGACTTCGATCCCGAGACCGAACCGGAAGAATGGAGGGTCATTCTAGATACGTTGCGCCAGGAACAGCGTGCCAATCCCGGACGCTGGGCGAAAGCGGCGCGCAATGTCCGAGGAGTAAGCGAAGAGACCACCACGGGCGTGC
>JARRLJ010000218.1:0-4519 GCA_037387025.1 Gemmatimonadales bacterium | reverse complement strand
CCCATCTTAAAAGCTTAGCTCAAAACGGATCAGATCGCTCAATGGCCCCATCACGTGACTAATCCCACGCCCGATCCCGACCGCCGGGAGAGAATCCGGACGGTCTTTCGTGCTGCCTTGGAGCATGACCCTGACACACGTGAGCGCTTTCTCGATGAAGCATGTGGGGAGGACGCAGCTCTACGGGCAGAGGTCGTTTCGTTGCTCGAAGCATACGAGGCAGAGGAGATGGTGACGCCACCAGACTCGGTTGGAGATACACGCTTGGCGATGTTGCGGGAGGCAGTGGGCGACCAGTACGACGTGATCCGCGAGGTGGGGAGTGGTGGGATGGCGACCGTCTACCTGGCCCGCGACCGCAAGCATAACCGCGATGTCGCCATCAAGTTGCTCCCGCCCGAACTTGCAGCGACACTGGGAGGCGAGCGGTTCCTGCGGGAAATAGAGATCGCCGCCGGCCTGCAGCACCCACACATCCTACCGCTGTACGACTCGGGCGGTACAGAGATGGTCATCTACTACGTGATGCCGTACGTCGAGGGTGAAACGCTGTCAGACCGGCTCGAGCGCGGTGCGCTGCGGCCCAAAGAAGCTATCCAGATTGCCAAGGACGTCCTGAGTGCGCTCGAGTACGCCCACCGCCGCGGAATCGTCCACCGCGACATCAAGCCAGCCAACATTCTGCTGTCGGCGTCGGGCGGACCCGCGCTGGTGGCCGATTTTGGAATCGCCCGAGCTGTGAGTGCGGCGGGCCCCGAAAAGCTGACCATGACTGGGGCCATGATCGGCACCCCGGGGTACATGGCGCCGGAACAAGCGGTCGGTGCCGAGATAACTCCGGCCACGGATGTGTACGCCGCAGGCGTGGTGCTGTACGAGTGCCTCACCGGCAGGAGCTGGACCATGATGGACCGCTTGCAGGACGCTGATTGGAGTGGCGTTCCGCCTGGAGTATCAGCAGCCTTGAAGAAAGCCTTGGCGTGGTTGCCCGCTGAGCGCTGGTCCGATGCAGGGCAGTTCCGCGACGGTGTGCTCCGCGCATCGTCTTTCGGGAAAGCAATTACAGTCGTGCCCGGCAGTTGGCTCGCGAACAAACGGCGGGTGTTCGTGGGAGCTGTCGCAGTAGTTGTGGTGGTGGTGGCATTGTTGGTGACGCGCGTTCTGCCCACGGAGCGTGCACCTACGACAGCTGCGGTCACCCGCGTGGCGGTCCTGCCGTTCACGGTGCGGGGGAGCGCGGAACTTGCCTACCTCGGCGACGGTCTGGTGGATTTGCTTTCCACCAAGCTCGATGGCGCCGGGAATTGGCGCAGCGTCGATCCGCGCCTGGTGCTCGGCGTCACGGAGCGGGAAGGCACTGGGTCCGCGGTCGATCCATCCGTCGGCCGTGATATCGCCAGCCAGCTGGACGCCGACGTGTATGTGCTCGGCAGCGTCGTGCAACTAGGCGCGCAGCTGCGTTTCGACGCATCACTGTACGACCTGAGCCGGGGGTCGGAGGTAGTGACACAGGCCTCGGAGGAAGGCTCGGTTGACGCGGTGCTGGATCTGCTGGATGGGCTGGCCACGCAGTTGCTGGCCGCAGACCCCGACGCAGCCGGGGCCCGACTGTCGCAGATTGCCCTCGTCACGTCGCGTTCACTTCCCGCCGTCAAGGCGTACCTGCGTGGCGTTAGCCACATGCGGGCCGCTCAGTATCAGGAAGCAGCCGACGCGTTTCAGTCGGCGGTCGCCGCCGATTCCACTTTCGCGCTCGCATGGTACCAACTCGGCATTGCGGCCGACTGGCTGCTGGACGCCGAGTTGGGTCTCGAGTCGACGAGACGGGCCTTGCGGTATTCCGATCGCCTTTCACAACGGGACCGGCGTCTGCTGGAAGCGCGCGGCGCAGTCGTGGTCGATGCCGACGCCATTGAGGCGGAACGCTTGTACCGCGCGATAGTCGGGGCCTACCCGGCGGACGTCGAGGCGTGGTCGCAGCTGGGCGAATTGATATCGCACTGGGGGAGCAGGTACGGCATGCCGATCGACGCTGCGCGCGAGCCCTGGACCCGCCTTTTGGCACTCGAGCCCGATCGGGCCGATGCTTTGGTCCACCTCGCTCGTATAGCAGCGGCTGAACGGGATGCAGCGGAGCTGGAGTCAGTCGTTCGTAGGGCTGCAGAGCTAGCACCGGAAGGAGATCGGTTGCTGGAACTGCGGCTGCTGCAGGCACACGTGCGAGGCGACGTCGGGGCGCGCGACCGGGTACTCGCCGATCTCCGGTCAGAGGGAGACGGCATGGTCTTCGAGGTCCTGTGGAGCGCGGGTTCTTACTTGACAGATCCCAACATGGCCGGGCAACTGGCGGGCATCCTGGTCGACGACAGCCGATCGTCTGACACGCGCGCTCTTGGGTACGGTGCCCTCGCGGCGGTAGCGCTAGCTCAGGGTCGCTGGAGCGCTGCCCGTGAGGCGCTGGATGCGATGGCAGATCTCAAGCCTCTGGAGGCTCTGGAGCAACGAACCATGCTGGCGGCAACCGCCATCGCCTTGGAGGATTCCTCAGCGCTCGTCACGTACATCGAGCGACTGCGCAATGCAGATTGGACGACAATCTCACCTCCGGCGGCTCCGGGCGTGTGGTTCACAGCAGTGGAAGGGTTGCATTCGCATCTCGCTCAGTATCTGATCGGACTTGCCAGCGCACGGGTGGGTGACATGGAGCAGGCGTTGACCGCTGCAGCAAGGCTGGAACGGATGGTGCCGCCCGACGGCCAGGGGTCGCTGGTTCAGGATTGGGCGCGCGGCATTCGCGCGACAGCAGCCTGGAGATCAGGCGACGTGGCCGACGCATTGCGCTGGATGGATCAGTACGAGGGCAGGGTGTTCTACCAGCTGGCAACCGGTTCGTTGTTCCACACGCTCGCCTACGAGCGGTATATGCACGGCAGATTGCTGGAGGAAAACGGTCGACTCGAGGAAGCGCTCCGGTGGTATAGCTCGTTCAAGGGCAGTGGTGTGTACGACTTAATCTTCCTGGCTTCCTCACACTGGCGCCGTGGGCACATCTACCATCAAATGGGAGATGACCAAGCCGCGCGCAACCACTACGAACGAGCCCTCGAGCTGTGGGATGATGCGGACGAGGTGTTCCTTCCGATCGTTGAGGATATCAGACAACAGCTTGCTGATCTCTGAGCACGACCGGCGCGCCCGTTTAGGAGGTAGAATGGAACAGGCAGGTAGGTGGATTTCCTGTTTCGCCATCTCAGTACTCATGCTCATCCCGGTTTCCGCGGCTGCTGCGCAGGATACTTCGACCTTTGTCGTGGAACTGGAGGCGGGGCCGGTCTGGCAAAGCCGGAACGACGTTCAGATCCCGAACGAAGCATCCGGGACCAGGTACTCGCTCGTCGATCTCGTGGGTACCGGACCGTGGCCTGCCGGACGCCTTTATTTGACGTGGAACATCAACCGGCGTCACGGATTGCGCGCGCTTCTGGCCCCGCTCTCGTATGGGGAGACTGGATCATTCGTCGAGCCGGTAGACTTCGCCGGTGCAACGTACGAACCAGGAGCACCGGTTGAGGGAACCTACAAGTTCAACTCGTGGCGACTGAGCTATCGCTACCGTTTCATGGATCGCGAGAGCGTGAAGCTCACGATCGGTCTCACTGTCAAGATCCGCGATGCCAAGATCGAACTCCGGCAGGGTGGAACCTCGAGCAAGGATACCGATGTGGGTTTCGTGCCCCTTTTGCATCTCGCCGCCGACTGGCAGTTCGCGCGGCAGTGGCACCTGCATTTCGATTTCGACGGGCTCGCCGGCGGACCGGGACGTGCCTTCGACGCAGCACTCAAGCTGGGGTACGATTTCAACGAGCACGTGGCGATAACCGCCGGCTACCGTACGCTGGAAGGCGGCGCCGACGTGGAGTCGGTGTACAATTTCGCGTGGTTTCACTATGCGGTAGTATCAGTCGTGTTTCGGTTTTGAGGTCGGGAGCGGTCACACGCCAATGGGTCGAGCCCGTGGCTCGACCGTCGGACGAGTGTGACTCGCCACTACCCGCCTATGTGACCCACCTGCATCGCCCGGGGTCTTCAAGGTGGAAGCGTGAGTCCCCAACGCCGTTGAACCTCAGGAGGTAGCCATGCGGCGGTTTGTGCTTTCCCTGATGGCCGTCGGCACCGCCGGCCTGATGACGGGCTGCACCGATGGCATCGGGCCCGGCCCGGATCCGGAACCCATAACCGAACTCCCCCGCGATCTCAGCATAACGGAAGGCGAGCTGATACAAGCGGATAATACCTTTGCGTTCAAGCTGTTCCAGGAGATCAACGAGCAGGAGGGAGACAAGAACATCTTCATCTCGCCGCTCAGTGTAGCGATGGCACTAGGGATGACCTATAACGGAGCCGCCGGCACCACCCAGCAGGCCATGCAAGAAGTGCTCGAGCTGCAGGGCATGAACTTGCAGGAGGTCAATGAATCCTACCGCAGTTTGATCGATCTGCTACAGGACCTCGATCCAAG
>JARRLJ010000217.1:0-4521 GCA_037387025.1 Gemmatimonadales bacterium | reverse complement strand
AGTTCTGATCCGGTTCCACAACCATTCAACGATCTCGGCAGCGTCAGCCTCCTGACCTATGCTGTAGTAAACCCACCGTCCATCCTTCCGCTCTTGTATCAGATTGGCTCTCCGCAGCTCGGCTAAGTGAGCGGAAACGGTGGATGGGGCAAGGTTGAGCACGGCGGTGATCTGGCAGGCACAGAGTTCGCCTCCTCTGATCATGGCCATGATGCGGATCCGAGCCGCGTGTCCCAACGCCTTGTGGATGCGGACGATATCGGCGAGTTGGATGTGCGTCATTTCGTTGTTTCGCGAAATATAGTAACAAAAGGGCGGTTGGCAACGCAGGATGGTACCTGAATTTGATGGGCCACAGAGCGCACCCAGGTTCTGCTTCGAATCTTCCCTGGGTTCGCCTAGATTACCCCTCGCCGGGAGCACGGGTGGCGCACCGTGCGACCCTGATCGCCGGTCATGCATCTAGCAGTGCGATCCTGGGCGGACGTCGAGTGTCGACGAATCACAGCAGTCCTACAGAGAGGGAAAATCACATGCATGTCGCGTTGCGTGGAGCCTTGACGGTTCAGGCGGGTTTCCTTTTGTCAGCCACCCTCAGCCCGATCGGTGCCCAAGTATCGGAGCAGCGTCTCACGACACCCGCGGCATCATTCCCTCAGGAATTCGCCGCCATTCGGGGATTGCTCGAGTTGCCGGACGGGCGTGTTCTAGTTGCGGACGGCCTGGGGCAAGCCTTGATGGTGGTGGATCCAACAATGGGGAGTGCCGACACGGTGGGACGCATCGGGCAGGGACCGGAGGAATATCGGTCTCCAGATGGACTGTACCCGTTACCGGGCGACTCTGTCCTCCTCGTTGACTTGGGGAACGGTAGGCTGACCAGGCTTGGGCCGGACCTGGGTTTCGGCGAGACGATGCCGCTGGCGCAGGGCGATCCCACCACGGGCATGGGAATGTCGCTGAGAATCCCGGGCGGGGTCGATCGTGAGGGCCGCGTCTACTACCAGGGTAGGGGCGGCATGGGTGCGGGAGCGCTCCCGGATTCGGGGATGATCCTCCGCTGGGATCCGAGCAGCGGAGCCGTGGATACAGTCGCCATGGTGAAGCTGCAGGAGATGAGGCGGACCACGAGCGGTGGTAGGAACGACCAGTCGGTTTCCATCAGTCCGGTGCCCCTCAGCCCCCAGGACGGGTGGACAGTTGCGTCGGATGGACGGGTGGCGGTGGTGAGAGCCAACCCGTACCGCGTCGACTGGGTGTTGACTGACGGGAGTGTGGTGTCGGGGCCGACGAACGAGTACGAGCCAGTGAAGGTCGGCAATGGAGAGAAAGAAGCTTATCTGGACAACGTGCAGCGCAATGGGCTTCAGGTGATGGTTCTGTGGAGAACGGTCGCAGAAGCATGAACTAATCGCTTGGTGTCGGGCGATCTCGTGAACGGGACTAGAAAGCGTAAGAATGGCCGGAAGTCCTGACCGTTATCAACCCGTCCGGCGTGGAGGTCTCGGGTACTGGCGAGCTGTGGGTCAGGCGCTACGGCCGCGCGGACGCGGCCCCTGCGTTCGATGTCTTTGACGGTGACGGGAAGCTCGTGAAACGCATACTCCTTCCCGAAGGTCGTGAGGTGGTTGGGTTCGGCGTGGGTGTGGTTTACCTGGTGCGAATCGACGAGTTCGATCTCCCGTGGCTGGAGAAGTACCAACTCAAATAGGCTGCATTTTCCTAATACCCCACTGCAGCGCCATCTGCGTCTCGCGGATCGGCTGCGCCGATCCGCTCGCCCGTGAGCGCGTCGATCATTATGCAGTTGGTTGATCCCTGGCTTCCGCCAACTCGTACCCGATGCCCCATCCGCTCTAACGCCAGCCGAGCATCTTCGGCTATGCCGTCCGCCTCTATCCGGATCTGGTCGGGGAACCACTGGTGATGTAGCCGCGGCGCGGCCACGGCGTCCTCGATCCCCATATCGAAGTCAATGATATTTAGGATGACTTGAAGTACGCTGTTGATGATCGTACGGCCGCCGGGGCTCCCTACTACTGCAACGAGTTCTCCGTTCCTGGCCAGAATTGTGGGCGTCATGCTCGAGAGCATGCGCTGCCCGGGGCGGGCGAGATTGGGCTCACTGCCAATGTGACCCAGGGAGTCGGTAAGCCCAAGCATGGGGTTGAAGTCCCCCATCTCGTTATTGAGCAGAAAACCCGCGCCGGGCACTACGATCTTGGATCCGTAGCCGGCTTCCAAGGTGTATGTCACCGATACCGCCATGCCGTTGGCGTCCACGACTGAGTAGTGGGTGGTCTGCGGACTCTCGTATGGTAGCTCGATGTCCTCTACTTGCGACGGTGTCGCACGTGATCCTTCGATGGTCTGCCGCAGTTGCTTTGCGTATTCCTTGTTGGTAAGGAGCCCGATGGGAACATCAGCGTAGCTGGGATCGGCGAGGAATCTGGCGCGGTCCAGATATGCGCGCCTCATTGCCTCTGTGACGTAGTGGATGTATTGGGCCGTATTATGGCCCATCGCCGCCACATCGAACCCTTCCAGAATATTCAGCATCTCGATGAGGATGGTACCGCCGCTGCTCGGCGGCGGCATGCTGATGATATCGTATCCTCTGTAGCTCCCCCGCACCGGAGCGCGCTCGTACGCTTGATAGATGGCCAGGTCCTCTTCGCTAATCAGGCCGCCCCCCCGACGCATCTCTTCTGCGATCAGCCTCGCAGTCTCTCCCTTGTAGAAACCGTCACGGCCCTGCAGCATGATTCTCTCCAGGGTACGCGCCAGGTCCGGCTGTTTCAGAATCTCACCTTCCTCGTACGGTTCCCCGTTCTTTGAGAAGGCCTGCAAACTTGCCGGATAGGCCTCCATGCGCGTGATCGCGTACCGCAGTGAGCGAGCCAGGTCAGGCATGATGGCGAAGCCGTCAGCGGCCAGCTTCACCGATGGCTCAACGAGACGTTTCCATTCCAGTGTTCCGTAGGTCTCGTGCGCTTTGGCGAAACCAGCGACCGTTCCAGGCACGCCCACGGCAAGGTGAGAGTCGTGATGAATGGTCGACGAGTACTCGCCGTTCTCGTCCAGGAACATGCGAGGGTTGGCGGCGAGCGGGGCTTTCTCTCTGTAGTCGAACGCGGTCACTTCACCGTCGGGGAATCGGATCACCATGAACCCGCCACCCCCGATGTTGCCGGCGGCCGGATGGGTCACGGCTAGAGCAAACCCTGTTGCGATGGCAGCATCCACAGCATTACCGCCCGCTTTGAGTACCTCGACGCCGATTGTACTGGCATACTCGGTGGCGGATACCACCATTCCGTGGCTGGAACGCACCGCCGCTGTTTCTTGGGATGCAATTGTTGCGTTACTGCCAGCACGTTGAGCCGCGTATGACTGAGGTCGGACCGATGCTCCCGCGGTCAGAATGATCGCGGCCGGCAGGGCCACGGCAAAGAATAAGCGATGTGAGATGATCTGTCTGAATGATGTGGGCATGGTGGCAGTCCGATTTCGTAAAGTCGCCGGGCACTAATTCTAAGGAGATTGCCGCGGCAGGCCAATACTGGTTGGCCGCACAGAGCTCGAAAGTGGGCACGCCGGCCTCGCTTTGCGTTGCGCTCGAGGCCTAGCAATCGAATGCAACCGTAGCTCGATCGCGAGGCTAATGCCTGATCTACAAGAAGTGATGTTCAACACATCGACTCGGTTAACGATCCGTCAGGTTGGTGGTAGCCAAGTGAGCCCTTCAACGCGCTGTCAGGGGAGTGCTACAAATGCCGGAAAGAACCAAGGAACGTCGCGCGGCTGAGCGTCGCAAGAGCGACCGTCGTACGGGGCCAGTTCGGAAGGGAGATCGTAGGAAATCGTCGGTGCCCGTGGAGAAGGAGCGTCGCAGCGGGAAGGACCGCCGCGGGGCCGACAGAAGGAGTAGTGGGGAACGCAGAACCGAGACGGATAGAAGGGGATAACATGAGGTTCGGGGCAGGCGGGGAACTGAAACCTGCCCCTTCGCCTTCTCGCCTCATTCTCTCGGCAACGTCTCTTCCATGTCAGCCACCACATAACTCACGACGGCCATTGCTGCAACGCACATTGCCATCTCGCGTGGGTCCAGTTTGTCGATCGTATCTGCGTTTGTGTGGTGATACCAGAAGTAACGTGTTTCATCCACCTGCAGTCCCATGCCTGGTACGCCCTCGCGCATTATCGGACCGATGTCGGCTCCGCCACCGCCGCGGGTCATTGTGCCTGCCTCAATTGGATCGAGCAGTGTCCCGATCTGTTGCAGGGTCTCGAACGCGGCGTCCGAACCGGAGAAACTGAATCCGCTGGGAGCGAACACTCCGGCGTCCGATTCGATGGCGAGAACGTGTGCGTTCAGTCGCCCTCGATGTGCATCGCGATACGCGTTGCCTCCCCTGAGTCCATTCTCTTCGTTTGTCCAGAGGACTACACGCACAGTACGGCGCGGCGTCAGGCCGAGACGCTTGAGCAGCTTGACCGCTTCCCAAGCGGCCACAC
>JARRLJ010000216.1:0-4950 GCA_037387025.1 Gemmatimonadales bacterium | reverse complement strand
TCCCGCAGGAAGTTCATCGACTGGATTCTGAGCAGGACCCTCACGACATGGCTATTGAGCACCAGCGTTGGCGGGCTGATCCTGGCAGTTGTCTACCCGGCCGGCCGTTATCTCGTGCCACCGGCATCGGGCGAGTCAGCCGCGGCATCGGTAACGCTACCAATGGAACCCGACGACATTGAGCCCAACAGCGGGGAGATCTTCAAATTCGGCAGCCGCCCAGGATTGTTGGTCAAGACCTCGTCCGGCGAGCTGCGCGCCTACTCCGCCCAGTGTACTCACTTGGGCTGTATCGTCCAATACAGAGCCGACATCGGCCACATTTGGTGCGCCTGCCACAACGGTCATTTCGACCTGAACGGTCAAAACATAGAGGGCCCACCGCCACGCCCACTCGAAACCTATGCAGTCAACGTACGCGGCGAACAGATCGTCGTGAGCCGGAGAACCTGACATGGCCACTCCACGCCAGTGGCTCGACGTATCGATCAAGTGGATCGACGACCGTGTCGGCCTGGATGTCTTGAAGACTCTGGCCAAAAAGAAGCAAGTACCGGTTCACACGCACACCATCTGGTACTACCTGGGCGGAATGACACTATTCCTCTTTGTCATCCATGTGTGCACCGGCATACTGCTCCTGTTCTATTACCGCCCCAGTGCCGAAGAGGCGTTCGAGTCAGTCCAGTTCCTCATGGCGGAAGTGGAATTTGGCTGCTCGTTCGATCGATCCACGCGTGGGCCGCGAACCTGATGATATTCACGCTGTTTCTCCACCTCTTCAGCGTCTTACTGGTAAAGGCCTATCGCAAACCCAGAGAGATCACCTGGATGTCCGGCGTGATTCTACTTGCTCTTGCGATGGGCTTCGGTTTCACCGGATATCTCCTTCCCTGGAATGAGTTGGCGTACTTCGCCACCCGTGTAGGTACCGAGATCGTGGGCGCAGTACCGGCGATTGGAGAACCGCTCCTAAAGGTCCTCAGGGGCGGCGATGACGTGTCCGGTGCCACCCTCACTCGCTTCTACGCCATCCACGTGGCGGTACTACCGGCCACCACGACCGCACTACTGGGGATACACCTGTTCCTGGTGCAGAAACAAGGAATGAGTGTCCCACCCAAGGTGGAGCGGGAAGGCGGTGGTGAGAAGGCAATGCCATTCCTACCGGATTTCTTGTTGCGAGACCTGGTCGGGTGGCTAACCGCACTGGCCGTATTGGCAGCGCTCGCGGCATACTTCCCCGCTCACCTGGGAGAAAAGGCCGATCCGTTTGCGTCGGCGCCTGTCGGAATAAGGCCGGAGTGGTACTTCATGTTCATGTTCCAGACCCTCAAGTACCTGCCTGCACATATACTGGGCATCGAGGGCGAGATAGTCGGTATTATCGGCTTTGGGTTGGCCGGCGTGTTGCTGCTCCTGATCCCATTCCTCGACCGCCGTTCATCCCGCGGCGAGGCTAGTCCCCTGTTCACATGGATCGGGGTGGGGATCATCGTCTACATCATCGTACTCACATATTTGGGGTACACCGTAGACCCAACCGTCTAAACTGCTACCCCTTCCCGCTGAGGGTGGGGCAGCGGGGCAGGATCGTTTTTCACCACCTGTTAACCAAATGTTCATGTTCTGGGATCCTTTATTCAGTGGACCGTTCAAGAGGCAGCTCCGCACGGGATCGCCGATCGCACGATTTGAGTCATAGATGACCAAGAAGCCCCACTCCCACTGCACCAACTGTGGCCAGCCCGCTTCCGGCAACTTCTGCACAAGCTGTGGGGCGGCTCTGAGGGGCGCCAAGTGCCCAAAATGTGGTAGCCAGCTACCATCGGGGGCCAAGTTCTGTAACAACTGTGGCCACGCTCTCGGAGCCGCAGAGGGTACCGGTTCATACACGCCAGTGATCGTGATTGCCGCGGCCGTTGTGGTGCTGGTGGCAGTCGTAATGGTCACTGTCGGACCGTTCGGTCCAAAGCCCCCGGCAAGCCAAACGACCCCAGCCATGCAGGAAGTGAATCCCGCCGTCTCGAGTTTCCCCGCCGGTACACCACGTGGCGAAGCCGACCGCTACTTCGACCAGGCCATGCGCGCGTACGAGGGTGGTGACTCAACGCGTGCTACGTTCGCGGGAGGCCTAGCCCTCGAAGCCTACGCCGCGCTACCTGAGCAGGACGCCGACACACGATTCCACATGGGATTGCTACATCAGATCAGGAGCGACTACGATGCCATCCTGGCGCAGGCAGACTCGATCGAGCAATCCAACCCGAATCATCTGTTCGCATTCCTGCTGCGCCATCGCGTGTACAACCAGCGCAGTAACTCGCAGTCAGCTAACGATGTCTATCGCGGCTTCCTCGAGGCCTACGACGTCGAGATCGCAACTGGCAAGGAGGAATACCTGGCCCACGGGCGGTTGATAGAAGAGTTCCGCACCGAGGCAACCCAGGCAGTCGGGAACTGAAACACCAGGAGTACGGAGCGAGCCTGGACGTTCGAAATCCGATTTCACCTGCGATTAACCGTAAATTCATGCCTCCTGGGCTTCCGTAGGAAGCAGTGGCGCCAGAAGTGAGCGTCGAACCGAGGTGGAGAATGGCAACCACGACGCGTTGCTCCAATTGTGGACGGGACGCCGGCGGCAACTTCTGTGGCAGTTGTGGAGCTGCCCTGGAAGGAGCGCCATGCCCCGAATGCAACGCGCGGCTCGAGCCGGGCGCTCTGTTCTGCAGGAGCTGTTCGCACGACCTAAGGGTACCTCGCCGGTCGCGAATGTATTGGCCCCTAGTCACGGCACTCGCGGTGGCAGGCCTTGTCGTGATAGTAGTGGCCCTAAGCATGAGTCCGGGCCCGACGTCCACGCATCCTACCGTGCCGATCCTACCCCCTCGCACGCCTGAAACGACACAACCGTTACGTCCGCTCCAAGAGGCAGATCAGTTCTTCGACCGCGCCATGCGCGCCCACGAAGGCGGCGATTCGGCGCAGGCTCAATTTGCCGGCGGGATGGCTCTGGAAGCGTACGCAATGCTGAACGATCTGGACGCGGACGCGCGATTCCACATTGGATTGTTGCACGAGATTGACGGGGACCACAATGCCATCCTGGCCCAGGCGGACTCAATCGAACTGGTTAGTCCAAATCACCTGTTTGCTGCCATCCTGCGCCACAGAGTCCGCGCCAGTAGAGGCGATTCCGAGGGCGCTCGGGATGCCTACCGGCAGTTTCTCGCGCGGTACGACGGCGAGGTGGCACAGATGAGACCCGAATACCAGCTGCATCGTGACCTGATTGAGGACTTCCGGGTCGAGGCAACCAGGGCCACGGGACCGTAGACCGATACACCGCGCCAACTCCCCTCGCAGTTAGACACAAACTCGGTTTCACCTCGGATTAACGGAGATTTCACGTCGTCCACGCTTACATAGGTCAGGCCGGCGGGGTCAGGTGCGCCGCGACCGAGGAAAGCATGGCGACGACCACTTATTGTTCCAATTGCGGACGGGAATCCAGGGGAAGTTTCTGCCGCGGCTGCGGCGCCGTCTTGAAAAGCGCGCGCTGTCCCGAATGCAACGTACAGCTCGAGCCAGGCACGCTCTATTGTAGCAGTTGTTCTCATGATTTGCGCGTCAGGCGTTCATCGCGGCTGTTCTTGCCGTTGGTCGCGGCGGCAGCAGCCGCTGGCCTAATAATCATCGTCGCCGCTCTCAGGATGGGCCCCCCAACCGACCCCAATGCCGCAATCAGCTTGCTGCCAATGCCGGGGCCCACGACCGGCCCACCGGGATCGCCGCGCGAAGCGGCCGACCAATTCTTCGATCGGGCGATGCGCGCCAATGAGAACGGCGACACGGTGCTCGCGACCTTCGCCGCGCGCATGGCCATCGAGGCATACGGGATGCTGGATGCCGCCGATGCGGATACCCGGTTCCACATCGGACTCCTCGGTGAAATCACACGTGACCAGGAGGCCGTACTGGCGCAGGCAGATTCAATCGAAATCGAGTCTCGGGAACATCTATTCGCTCCCCTGCTGCGAGCCTGGGTGTACGAACAGCGCGAGGATTCTGACGCTGTGCAGAACGCGTACAGACAGTTCCAGAACCGATACCAGAGAGAAATGACCATGATCCGACCCGAGTACGAAGCGCACTGGCCGCTGATCAGTGCGTTTCGGGATGAGGCCTTGAAGAACGCCGGTCTGAAGTAGGGCAGCAGTACAATTCGCCGCCAGTTTCTGTATCGTTCCCCTCATGTCAGCTACCCCCGCCCATCTGGCTCTCGGCCGCTCTGCCGCTCCGCCCCTCACGCCCTCGATCCTCCTCTACGCCATTCTTCTCACTGCCCCGCTAGGCGACCCTGCTTGGCGCACCCCGTGATCCCGTGAACGTCGCAAAGCTAGTGGTGAACATCGAGAGCCCCAACGCATTCGACCCTGGGCTCGAAACGGAGGTCGGGTTCGGCATCAATCTCCCTGTCCTGCTGCTGGCCGGCGACAATCTTCGTAATGGACTGGTGGTCGGCGTACAGGGCGGCGTTTTCGCCCGCTTCTCCTTGCATGGCGTCGAGCGCGATCTGATAGGCACCGACTGGCTCATCACCGTACCGCTCGTATTGCACAGAGGCGCCCACCGGTTCGAGCTGAAGTACTTCCACACCAGTTCACACCTTGGCGATGAGTACAGCGGGAGGTTTGACCTCGAGGGGATCAACTACAGTCGCGACGCGGTGCGAGGATTGGCACATTTGCAGGTTGCGTCCGTCGTGGGCATCTACGGCGGTGGCGGTTGGGCCTACAACGTACACCCCGATGACGACCCACGCTGGACGGGGAGATTGATGCCGAACCCGACCTCCGTTTCGAGCCCAGGGTCGAATGCGTTGGGGCTCTCGATGTTCACCACTAGCTTTGCGACGTTCACGGGATCACGGGGTGCGCCAAGCAGGGT
>JARRLJ010000215.1:0-4528 GCA_037387025.1 Gemmatimonadales bacterium | reverse complement strand
CGAGCCCCGAATGCGGATGCGGGATCCGGCGCCAGCAATGCCACTCGAGGCATTGATGTTCACCGACGGCTCGCGTGCCGCGAGCGCCTCGGAGAACGACTGCACCGGGGAGGCCTCGATGTTGGCCATGTCCAGGGTCGCGATCGTGTTGCCGAGCTGCTTCTTCTCGACGGCCGCACCCGTCCCCGTGACCACGACCGCGTCTAGGGAAATCACAGATTCCCTCAGGACGACGTTGAGGTCTACGGGCGCCGTACTGACCGAGGCTTCTATGAGCTGGCTGCTGTACCCGATCATGCGGACGCGGACCCGGACGCCCCCTGCCGGCACATTGGCCAGCTCAAAGGCGCCCTCCTCGTTAGTGATGCTGCCGATCCGGGTACCCTCGACGGAGACTTGGACGCCCGCGATCGGCCGCCCGGTCCCCTGGTCCGTGACTACGCCACGGATGGTCCCGGTTCGCTGCGCCGCTGCCGGTGCCGTGATGCTCGCGAGGAGCACCCCGAACGCGCCTAACAGCAACGCTGTTCTTAAAAACTTGAAACGGTGCATTCTCCCTCCTTTTAGGAGATGGGTTCTGCATACAACTGCTCAAACGGCATGACACTCACCCCAAGGTGTGGGCCAGCGACGAGTGCCAGACTCCTCTACACGGCGGTCGGCCGAACCTCTTGATGGCGAACAGCCGCAACCGTTCTCACTTGTCCGGGTCTGTTGTTAGTACCTGCTACTAGCCCCCGCCCCGATCAGCATCGGGGTATCAGCGGTATATGTGGAAACGCTGTCATAGCTCAATCAGCTAGTCGCAAGAATGAAACGCCGGGCGTCGCAACCAAGGGCGGGGCTTGTGTAAAGATTCCACAGGCATGAGGGTCATGCGCCTTGGGACGACCGGCTGTTAACGTTATGCTACGCCTAGCACATTGGGCTGTCAAGAAGGGAGCCGTGCCTCCGGCGTCTGGATAGACGTCAGCGTGTTATTATTTAACGTCGTTAACAAAATGCGACTAACTGGAGAACAACTGGATATCCCGGCAGGCGTATTCACCAAAGTGCCCTGCGACTAGTCGTTTTTGGGCTCCTAATCATATGGGAAGAAAGAAGAGACAAAGGAAGAAACGGCAGCGGCAGCGCCAGCCCCCCACCGAGGAGGTTTCGCCTCCCCAGGCACCGCAGCCGGCAGCCCAACCGACCTTGGAGCAGGCGACCCCTGGCCCTGCGCGACCCCGTTCTTTGCTCGTGCGGTCCCTTCCATTCATTGGAGCCATGGCAGTGGTGACCGCGGGTATGACCCTGTGGCTGCTCGTTGGGCCTGGAGCCAGATCCTCACAACCCAGGGGGAATGCGGCGGTCCTCGCGGGACCAGCATTTGAAGACTTCGCCGGCGCCGACAGCTGCGAGGAATGCCACGAAGAGCAATACGAGGCTTGGCTGGAGTCAACACACGCCAAGGCCGGGGGAGCACCGGACACGGAATCGGTGATAGCGCCGTTCGATGGCCGTCCAATGCGGTTTGCGGATGCCATAGTGACACCCGTCGTTGATGACGGAGGCCACTATCAGTTCGTGGTGCGGCAAGACGGACAGGAGCAACAGGCCATCACCGTAGCGGGCGTCATCGGCGGAGGCCATATGGAGGGTGGCGGCACCCAGGGGTTTGTGTCACAGTTTCCTGACGGGACAGTACGGTTTTTACCCTTCGACTTCAGTAAACAAGGGGGCGTGTGGTTCTGCAACACAAACTCTCGCACCGACAGAGGGTGGATTCCCATCGACGTGAGCGTCTCGCTCGACGAATGTGCCGACTGGCCCCCAGTGCGAGTTCTTGGTACAGAGTCAAACTACGCAAACTGCCAGGAGTGCCACGTAGCGCAAATCGAGATCGTGTTCGACAGCACCACCAACATGTATTCCACACGCGTCACGACATTGGCTATCGATTGCGAGTCATGTCACGGTCCGATGGCAGAGCACGTGGAACGGTCCGATCCCGACAGGATTGCCGAGGAAGAGGACATCGCGGTTGACGCACTGGCAACGGTGTCCAAAGACGAGTCGCTGCAGATCTGCTTCCGCTGCCATGCATTGAAGGATGTGATGCAGCCAGGCTACTTCCCAGGTAAGCCGCTGCTGAACTACTACTCCATCGGGCTGCAAGCGCTGGGTGGAAGCTCCCTCTATCCGGACGGCCGAATCCGCACGTTCGCCTATCAGGGCAACCATCGTTACAGTGATTGCTACCTCAACGGGTCGATGACGTGCGTCGACTGCCACGATCCGCATACGCAGCAGTATCGCGACATATGGGGTCGCGAACTCGAAGGCCGGTTCGCTGATGAGCAGTGCACCGACTGCCATCCCAGTAAGGCCGAGCGACCGGAGGAGCACACGTTTCACGAACCGGGGACCGAGGGTAGCAGGTGCATCGATTGTCATATGCCATACCTGCAGCATCCTGAGCTTGGGGATGAGCTTCGGTTCGCCCGGTCGGACCACACGATCCCCATTCCGCGGCCGGGTTCCGACGATCGCATGGGAATAGTGAACGCTTGCGCGCTGTCCGGGTGCCATCCCGACAGCTCGCTCGCCGCGCTCGAGGCAATTACTGAGGAATGGTACGGGGAACTCAAACCGCGGAAGCCAATCGTCGAGGCACTGCTGCGCTTGGAGCGGCTCGACCAAGCCCGTGCCGCGGCAGTATTGCTCGACTCGGCGGCAGGACACCCGGCAGCCCAAGTTGAGGCCGTCGGGGCATTTGTTACCCGGTTCCTAACTCCCAACATGTACCGGCGGGACCCGGTGATAGAGCAATCTTTGCGACAGCTGGCAGGGAGCCAGGATCTCGACGTAAGGGCTGCCGCGCTAGGTGCCCTGCACCTAGCATGGGGAGACAATGAGGACACACGGGCGTTTCTCGATGAGGCCCGCGACCGAGCCGAGTACGCTCTCATGGCCAGATGGGCAACGGCACTCGGTACATACGGCGACACCTACTTCGGATCGGGCGATTGGCGGCAGGCCATTGTGTGCTATCAGAAAGCACTCGAGATCCGCCCTGAAAGCGCTGCCCTTCTGATGAATCTAGGTCTGGCACAGGCCTACGCCGGAGAGCATGATGCGGCCGCCACGTCATTGCGCGAGTCGATTGAAGCAGATCCACGTCAGCCTCTGGCCTGGGTGAACCTGGGCTTTTCACTCGAGAACCTGGGGGACACGCCCGGTGCCGAACAGGCCTATCGAACGGCCATGGATATCAAAGACGACGAGGCCATGCCGCACTTCAACCTCGCGAATCTGCTCCTCAGACAGGGGGAGCTGAGGCAGGCCATCACGCACTACGAGCGCGCACTAGCTCTGCAGCCAACGCTGGTGCAAGGACACCTGTACTTGGTGCGGGCCTATGTAGCCGCTGATGACATTCGCGGCGCCGTCATCGCCGCCCGCCGGTGGCTTCGTTACGCCCCGGACGATCCACGACCACGGGAACTTCTCGAGGAAGTCAATACGGCAATCAGACGCAGATAAGCGGATATCTTGACGGCATCATTGAGGCCGACTTCCTCGAATCTTCACAAACCAGGCTCGATGGTGTAGCAGCTCGATCTCGAGCGTCACCAGGACCTTCTTCTCGACGGCGAGGATAATGCGAGGCTCCGCAAAGACAGTCCTGATTTTTGCGCTACCATTGCTGGCTCTGGGCTCATTGTACTTCATCGTGATGCGCGGAATGAGCCAGCGACAGTTTCCCGTGCCAGACGAGGAAGAACCGTTGATAATCGGTTACACTGACCGAGACATCCCGCTGGACCCAACCGCCGAGTATTGGACCGATATCGAGCCGGTAAGGGTCCAACTGTATCCTCAAACAGCTCGCGTGCCTTACGGAACCGAGGAAAGAGTCGTTTGGGTAAGAGGCGTCTATGGCGCTGGCGAGATCGCCTTGCAGCTCGAGTTCGAGGATGAGACGGAAAACTGGGGAGATCAGTCCACTCCCGATGCCTGTGCAATAATGTTCACGCCGGGCGACACTCCGGCTACTGGTCAGATGATGGGCCACGGAAGCGGCGCAAATATCTGGCATTGGCTGGCGCAGGCGGTGGCGGTCGGCGAAGGGCGTGACCCCGCCAGCACACAGCAGGTGAAAGAGCTGATCGCAACGGGTCCTGCCACACAGACTCCTATGGAGAGCCAGAACGTGGTCGGAGTGGGAACGTACCGTGACGGGAAATGGCAGGTCGTATTCAAGCGATCCTTGGAAAGCCGCCAGGATGGCGAGCTGGCACTGCTGCCGGGCGGTGACCGGAAGATCTCTTTCGCAGTGTGGGACGGTGCGGCGATGGAGAGTCTCTCGCGGAAGTCCATCGCTATTCTCAGGACGCTGAAATTGGAGTAGCATTAAGGGATGAAGCGCTTCCTCCCAGCCTTGGCTGCCTTTGCACTGAGTGCAACTCTCACCGGTTGTGGCAACTCCACCAGATTCTCTGGCGACCTCATCGGAGACCAGAGAACGATCGAGGTGGTTGCAAGG
>JARRLJ010000214.1:0-4535 GCA_037387025.1 Gemmatimonadales bacterium | reverse complement strand
GCCAGCGCCAACCCGAGGAACAGCAGGACGGCGGCGAGCGAGCCCCGTGCCAGCAACGTTCTTCCATTCGGTGGCTTGCTACACCACCGCAGGAACAAACCGGATTCGGTCATGCTAACCTCCTGTGTACAGGTCGTTGTGTCTGACGTCCCGTCCGCCCCACCTCATCTATTCCGCTCTCCTGCCTTTGTATTCATGACCACGAGTAAACGCTCAATAGATGCGGATCACGCCATCCGCCGCGTCGCCGTGCCGATCACTGTCACGCCTGCCAGTCTGCCCTGCAGAAGGTCGCCGAAGGTTGCCGTTGAGGATATCACGTGTTCGCACGGACCCGATGAATCCGCCTGAGCTGACGGCGCCCACAGTAGTACCACGCACGCCGCATGGGCCAACGTTGGCAGCGGGAAGGATTTCGGCGAATCTGAAGCACCTCACCGGCATAGGCGCTCTCCACGCGCCTCCAATCCTGCAGGAAGCCAAATGGGAACTGCGATCCGGATTGGGACGCAAAGAACTACTCGATCAAGTACCCACTAATCAAGCGATAGACATGACAGTCACTGTCGCTCGACTGGTGAATACTCAGCCTTATTCATTAACCAGGTAATACAAATTACGCTTAGTAAGATACGCCCGGGCTCCTTATTCGGAAGGCCGGCTTCATGGCTCGACTATATCGCCCTAGTCCGCGGAAGGGGATATGTGATTTCGCCACCACCTCCACCGATGCCAGAAGATAGCTATACTGCAATGCTATTAGCAATATTGAATACGTATGAAAGAGCGTTGGATTGTGCGTCCATCTCTTACGGACCGTCCCGCCACGGGTCCGACATCTCTGTTCAGACCGGCACCGATACCGTGCCCAATAACTCGCCCACCTTGAAGTGATACCCCAGCACCTCTCTACCGGTCACACATCCGTCAAGTCGTAGGACCGCATTCCTGACTGAACTCAATAGATCGTGCCCGCCACAGCTCTGAACGTACCACTCACCTGCACCGTGTCTCCCACGACACCCGAGTGGTAGGCGTCCTCGACGAAAGCCCCAACGAGTTCGAGGGTCCCGGTGAGTTCAAGCGTCTCAGCCGTACTGATGGTCAGAGTCCCGGTTACTGAATGGAACGTGGCCGCCGTGCCCGTGGCTTCGGCAAACGCGTAGAGCCCAACGAAATCATCTGCCGGCGGATCGTTTTCATCGACATCGCCAATGACGTAATCACCAGGCTCCAACAACTCCAGGTTTCGCCGCTGCAACCAAATGACATCGTAGACGTTGCCGTCTGGGTTGCCCGTCCATAAGTAGAGCACATTCAGGCTTATCCCGGAGGTATTTGTCGTGGTGCCGAAGATAGCATTCCCTGCAAGCTGGGTGGTGTTCTCTTCGTCAACTACTATGGAAGCAGTGTAGTCGCCCTGGTCCTCTGGTAGCGTGGAGGTAAAACTGCTCTCGCTGCACGCGGTGTGGAGGGCTGGAATGGCAAGCACCGCCAATCGGCCGGCCCATCTGAGGGCTGTGCACCTGGCTCTACTGATGCTCAGTATCACTGCGTCCTTGGTTCCTTATCTCAAGTGGCATTATAACTGCTTCGAACCGGTGCCGGCCACAACTAGAACGCGACTCTCAACCCCAGCCGCACGCTATGGATGGACATGTCCGGCTCGAACTGGTCGTCATCCGGGCCGCAGAAGGGAGAATCGCTGCTTTCGCGACTGCACCCGCCGCCACGTAGCAACGTATACGTGAGTTCGTTGGAGTACCGGAGCCCAACCCTTTGGTAGAAGAAGAAGCCGAGTCTCCAGGCCGAGAATTGCCAGTCCCAGTCGAGACGCTGATCGAGACTCAAATGCCACTCACTACGATTTGCGTTCGGCTCGCCAAGGATGTCAGGTACAATCGGGAAGCAGCGGTCCTGTTCGATATCGCACACGAAATTCCCCGGGTGGACCCGCGTAAACGGCGCGCCCGAAGCGAAAGTGTAGGCCTCCGCCAAGGTGAAGGATCCACCGACTAACCGCACGGGCATCCGCCATAAACTAGTGAGGTCGAAGGCGTGCCTGCGGTCCGCTGTAAAGGGGAACCGCAATCCTGCAGCTTCCATATCCGAAAAGCCCAGCGTGTACCCGATCGACCACGTGAACCTGCCCGCAATTCGCCGTAGGGAAGCCTCGACTCCGCGCGCCGTATTTATTCCTGCGACGACGTTCGGTGTGCCAGGAATGGGTCCGGGTGTTGGATCGACAAGTGCTATTCCGCTGGTGCGTCTCGCGTAGACGTTCACCGACGCAATCAAATCGTAGCCCAGCCAGCGCTCAGCTCCCAATGTGGCCACGTCGCTGCGGATCGCGGGCGTAGAATCTCCGGCAAGCAGCCAGTAATGACCGGTTGGCAGACCGGGACCCACGAGCAACCCGGCGGGAGCGAGGGCCTGCAGATACTGGTAAGACCGCCCCAACCCGGCTGTGAAGTTCAACCTCTCAGTGACTGCGTAGCGTGCCGACAGCTGTGGTGCCAGCCTGATCCTCCCCTCGCCCAAAATCGCACCCGACGCCTGGACTCTTATCCCACCTTGCATGCTGAGTTGCGTTGCGGGTTTCCAACGTGTCTCCCCCCAAATCGCAGCCACTGTCAGCTCTTCATTCAGCTCCGGCCTGCTGTCGAAAGTCTGGATCGGATACGGTGCCGGAGGTGAGCCGCTGTAGGAGAGCGACTGATAGGTCAACTGGTAGCCGGCCCGCCAGCCGGTTTCGGTCTCGTCAGGGACGAGCGATCCGAACTCCCCAGCCACGGTTACGTACCTGATGCGGCTGTCCGTATCGATCTGTGTCGGTTTGTTCTCATCAAACTGGTCGATGAAGGCCCCGGGGTCCGTCCGCCGCACCACCTGGTCGAATTGACTCACGCCAAATGAGTGCTTTGAGTAAGCTCCGGGTACAGGCACATGAAGGGTTAGTCTGGCCGCGGCATTTCCCCACCCCGCCGTGTTGTCATGTGGGCTGCCATCACCCAGAGTTCCATTGATCCAGTCACGTTCCCAGGTGCCGCTCGTTTCCAAATGACGGTTGCCTCCGAGATCCACATCGATCCGCCCGCTAACGTCCGCATAGTCCCTGGGCAAGTCGCTCAGAATGTCGGTACCGGATACGGACGTCCTTCCTCCCAACAGTACACCGACGTGGCCACCCACGAAGCGACGCTCCAAAGTGAGGCCTTGAGCGAAAAGAGACACCGTCCCGAAGCCACGAAGATCCCCAGTGCCGCCAGCCGGCCTAGATGTGAAGTCGATTACACCGGCCGCTCCTTCCCCGTGTGACACCGAGCGAACACCCGGATGGAACACCACGGAACCCAGCACATCTTCGTTTATGGCAGTGGTGACTCCACCGGCGTGCAGGGGATTGAATAGAGGAAGCCCATCGAAGTAGACACGGGTGTGATCCCACGCTGCACCGCGGGTCCACACCTCGGCTGTCCAGTTGTCCCGCGTGGTCACCCCGGGGAGTCGTTGCAGCGCTCGGAACGGGTCGGCGGAACCCACTGTTACCGCTTCCAACACGTCGTCGTGCGTCAACGCCCTCACGTCGCTCGTCAAGAAGGAGCGCTGTCGCCAGTGCTCGACCTCCACGCGATCGTTCCCGTCTCGCTCGTCGACCCCTTTCTCCCTGCCGTACAGATCAAGGGAGATTGCATGCACCTCGATTGGCGTGAGCCGCACGGGAGCGACCTCCAGGGCGACCGACACATTGACGTTGGCTGGTCGTCTCAACTCCACGTCGACCGTGGTGGGTCGATAGCCGATGCGCCGTATGCGGACGCGATAGGCGGCGGGCTTCACGTGCGTGAATCGATACGACCCGTCGTCACGTGTCACCACTGTCTCCGCATCTCCGGGAATCTCGAGTGTCTCCACAGATGGGAGAGCAACGGCATCGACTGTGATGAGACTCACGAGGGCGAGCGCAAGCGGACTCGACACGTCGGCTGCAAGCACGGTACCTGAGATGGTGCCTCCATCTGCACCGGATTCAGGCCGCTGTGCCTCGATCCCGGCCGACGCGGTCCCCACAACGATACCGAAGCAGGCAGCCACACGGCCCACGTGACTCGCTAGTCCCCGACACGGCGTGTCGTGGTTGGAGCTCCCTCGTACCCAATAACGGTTTGCCCTGGCAATCCTCGGTCGGCCCCGGGGCGCCGAGGTCGTGTCAGATTCCGGACGTCTCACACGTTCCACAAGTGAAGACAGCACCGTAGTCGCAACCCTCACGGGAGCAGGTTATGTATAGCATATACGCAGAAGACAGCTCGATGTTTCGCAGGGTCGCTGTCGCAGCAATGTTGGCGCTTGCGCTTGCCCCGTGGCCGGCGTCGCCGCAGGTCGAGGGTGAGCGTTCCGGCTTCTGGTTGAGCTTTGGCGGTGGCGGCGGACTTCTCAGGGACCTGCGAGCCGCAAGCTTCTATGTGCGCATGGGGGGTACACCCAACCATCAACTGCAGTTTGGCGGCCAGGTGCTGCATTGGTGGCGGGAG
>JARRLJ010000213.1:0-4538 GCA_037387025.1 Gemmatimonadales bacterium | reverse complement strand
CTTTGTGGGATCCGTCGGATCCCAGGGGTGAGTAGGGATGGAAATAATCAGTTTCTGGTCGTTCTCTGGCATTGCGATGATCTCTGCTCTGCTATGCATCACACGAAAGAGCGCGGTTGTGAGTGCTCTCTGGTTGGTGCTCACGCTCTTTTCGATCGCGGGCCTGTTCGTGATTCTGGACGCCCACTTTATCGGCGCGATCCAGATCCTGGTCTATGCCGGAGCGATTATGGTGTTGTTTGTGTTCGTAATAATGCTACTCAACGTGGGCCGCGGCGGTCCGACCGATCTCCCCGGCTGGTTGGGCCACGCGGTGACACTGGGCATAGGTGTGGTTCTGGCAGTAGAGCTCTGGGTGGTGACGCGCATAGTTCCGGCAGGCGAGATCCGACTTCCGGCAGGGACGTTGGAACGAGCCGGCGAGCAGGAAGGTGCCGTGGCATTGATCAGCACGCCTCTGTTCCGGGACTACTTGGTCCCGTTTGAGATCACGTCTCTGTTGTTGTTGGCTGCGATTGTGGGTGCGGTTGTGCTGGCTAAAAGGAGGCTCTGATGCAGGCGGCCACGGGACAAGAGCTGTTGGGCTCCGCCCTAGCCGTATCAGCAATTCTCTTCAGCATGGGAGTTGCGGGCGTACTCCTTCGGAGGAACGCAATCATCGTGTTTATGTGCATCGAACTGATGCTGAATGCTGTCAACTTGTCCTTTATTGCCCTGGCCCAGCAGCTAGGGCCTGACGGACAAGTATTTGTGTTGTTCGTGATGGCTGTCGCTGCCGCTGAAGCGGCCGTGGGGCTGGCCATCATCATCGCCATCTACCGTCACAAGCAGACGGTCAACTTGGACAAGGTCAACCTACTGAGCGGATGATGCCGACTTCTGTCGGGTGGGTGTGGTTAGTAGTCGTTCTCCCGTTTATCGGGTTCCTGGCAAATGGACTGATCAGCTTTCTCAGGCCCCAGGCCAAGAGCGCCGTAACGGCAATCGGGGTCGGCGTTCTGGTAGCTGCCTTTGCCGTCGCTGTTGCGGTTGTAGCAGCGCTTGCACAGGGTGTGGAGAGCGCGCCGTTCGTGCTCACCTACTGGTCGTGGATGACGGTCGGTGAGCTCGAATTGTCGGTCTCGCTGCAGGTGGATCAGCTATCCGCGGTAATGTTGATGGTCGTGACTGGCGTGAGTGCGCTGATCCACGTCTTCAGCGTGGGATACATGCGGGAAGACCCGGGATATCCTCGCTACTTCGCCTACCTGAACTTGTTTGTGTTCTTCATGTTGGTTCTGGTTCTAGGCGCCAGCTTCCCAGTGATGTTCGTCGGCTGGGAAGGCGTGGGACTGTGCAGCTATCTCCTAATCGGCTTCTGGTACTTGGATAAGTCCAACGCGGACGCCGGGAAGAAGGCGTTCATCATGAACCGAATTGGGGATTTCGGTTTCTTGATCGCCATGTTTCTCATCTTTCAGGTCACTGGCAGCCTCTCTTTCGTGGAAGTCTTCGAACAAGCACCCGGTGCGTTCGCGATCAATGGCGGGATGATAACGCTGATCACGCTAGCACTCTTTCTCGGATGTACCGGAAAATCAGCGCAGATCCCGCTGTTCACGTGGTTGCCGGACGCCATGGCGGGTCCGACTCCGGTGTCCGCCCTCATCCACGCCGCAACCATGGTGACCGCCGGCGTATATCTGATTGCGAGGTCAAATGTGCTGTTTGCAATGGCGCCCGCTTCGAGCGTTGTCGTCGCCACCACTGGCGCCGCAACAGCTCTGTTTGCGGCGACCATTGCGCTCAAACAGTGGGACATTAAGAAGGTCCTGGCCTACTCAACCGTATCCCAGCTCGGATACATGTTCCTCGGTGTTGGGGTCGGTGCTTACGCAGGTGGGATATTCCACCTCGTTACTCACGCGTTCTTCAAAGCACTGCTGTTCCTCGGATCAGGCAGTGTCATTTTCGCTTTGCATCGCGCCTACCACGCCACGCACCGCCATGAAGACGCGCAGGACATGCGAAACATGGGCGGGCTCAGGAAGTACATGCCGTGGACCGCAACAGTAATGTGGATTGCGACCTTGGCGATTGCCGGTGTTCCAGGATTTTCCGGCTTCTTCTCAAAGGACGGTATTCTGGCAGCGACGTTCGCCCGTGGCCACGAACATCCAGTGTTCTACTTCCTATGGGTGCTGGGATCAGTAGCTGCCCTGCTGACAGCGTTCTACATGACGCGGCTGATGATCTACACATTCCACGGTCCAAACAGGACCGGCGCAAACGAAGAACAGCACCTGGCGGAGGCGCCCTGGGTGATGACCGCGCCCTTACTCGTACTGGCAATTGGCGCGGCGGTCGGAGGAGTCATCAATCTACCACATGTGTTGCCGGCGGCGGGTTGGGTCGAGCACCTGTTCGAGCCCGTTACCGAAATGAGTCATCGTTACTTGCCTGAAGCACATTTGTCAGTCAATGCAGAATGGATGTTGATTGGAATAGCCACAGCTATAGCCCTGGTTGGAATCGTTGCTGCGTGGCAGCTCTTGAAGCCGGCTGCACTACTGTCAGCCAAGGACGCCGCAGCTGAGACGGGGTTCCAGAGAGTGCTGTGGAAGAAGTGGTACGTTGACGAGATCTACAACGCCCTGTTCGTGCGCCCGACTGTTTGGTTATCACGCAACGTTCTGTGGCGGGTCGTGGACGCGGGCGTGATCGACGGTGCCCTGGTGAATGGCTCGGCCTGGACCGCACGCGCGTTCGGCTTCATCGGAAGCGCGGTACAGACGGGACGGCTTGCCTGGTATCTGCTGGTGTTCGTGATCGGGACGTTGGTACTTCTACGCACAGTGATGTGATAGACGAATGAGCGAACTCTTGGCCAATATAGCCTACGATAGCTGGGTGCTAGACGCACTTCTCGCCTTGCCGCTCCTTGGGGCACTCGTGGTGCTCTCGTTCTCGTCAAAGGATTCGAAGAAGATCGCGCTCGGTTTCACACTTCTCGAGTTTCTTGTATCAGTTCCGCTGTGGTGGAGGTTCGCCGTCGGAACAGCTGCAATGCAATTCCAGCATGCCTATCCGTGGATCCCGGCTTGGGGCGTGTACTTTCGAGTCGGGATTGACGGTATCTCACTCTTCATGGTACTGCTGACCACCTTCACCATGCCGCTCGCGGTACTCGGGAGCTGGAACTACATCAAGGACAAACTACGCGCGTACTATGCGCTGCTGCTAGTGCTGACGACCGGGATGTTGGGAGTCTTCGTTGCGCTCGATCTCTTCGTATTCTACGTCTTTTGGGAAGTCATGCTGATCCCGATGTACTTCCTGATCGGAGTGTGGGGCGGCCCAAGGCGACTGTACGCAGCGATCAAGTTCTTCGTCTACACGTTCGTCGGCTCGCTACTGATGCTGGTTGCCATCCTGGCCATCTACATCATGGTCGGACAAGCGACTGGGGTCTATGCTTTCGCCTACGACCACCTCCTTACCAACATATCGGCAGTCCAGGCATGGGCGATGTGGCTGTTTGGTGCGTTCGCTCTAGCCTTCGCCATCAAGGTACCCATGTTCCCCTTCCATACATGGCTACCCGATGCACACGTTGAGGCCCCAACGGCCGGTTCCGTGATCTTAGCGGGCATACTATTGAAGATGGGAACGTACGGGTTCCTGCGCTTCGCGCTACCGTTCTTTCCCGGTGTCGCACTGCACCCCACTATTGTGAACATCATGGTCGCGCTCGCCATCATCGGTATCATCTATGGCGCGCTGGTGGCGATGGTACAGCCTGACTTCAAGAAGCTCATTGCATATTCGTCAGTGAGCCACTTGGGCTTCGTGATGCTGGGGATCTGGGCGCTGACGGAACAAAGCGTGAGTGGAGCGATCATAATCATGATCAACCATGGTATCTCGACCGGGGCATTGTTCTTTATGGCCGGGATGCTGAGTGAGCGAAGACATACCAGAGAGATAGCCGCTTTCGGGGGAATGGCTAAGGTCGTTCCGGCATTCGCTGCAGTCCTGACAATTGTCTCGTTGTCATCGATCGGACTGCCAGGCACCAATGGCTTCGTCGGCGAATTCCTGGTCCTACTTGGATCGTTCGGCACCTATCCGTGGGCGGCCGCTGCGGCTGCCACGGGCGTGGTCTTCGCAGCCGCGTATCTGCTGTGGGCCCTCCAGCGGATCATCTACAACAAGCTGGACAAGCCGGAGAACGAGAGTCTCCCCGACCTGTCGAGACGTGAATACCTAGTGTTGGTACCACTGCTGGCCTGCATCTTCTGGATCGGCCTGTATCCGAAACCGTTCCTGGACCGCATAGAAGCATCGGCCCACGGGCTGATAACCACCGTTCAAGGGACCCAGGTGTCGGCAGTCATTGACGCTGGCTCTGAGGAGCAGCTTCCGTAATGGGTATGGCGATCGACCTCAGCACGTCGGGAGGCATCTTGATTGCGCTGCTTCCCGAACTAGTTCTAACGGGGTGGGCACTAGTGCTCCTGCTCACTGCGGCCTGGCGCAACAAAGATGACAGCGATCAG
>JARRLJ010000212.1:0-5242 GCA_037387025.1 Gemmatimonadales bacterium | reverse complement strand
CCCGGGATTCGGTCTGACGATCGATGAGTGGGTCGATGAGCGGCGAGATCCCTTCAAGGCAACGGACGCGGCTGCAAAGTACTTGGGAGATGCGAGGGACCGGTTCGGCTCGTGGTACCTGGCGGCGGCCGCCTACAACGGTGGCCCTACCAGGGTATCCCGCGGCCTACAGCGCTTGTCTAGGCAGGGAGACACGATTGCCACGGACGACACGTTCTTCGAGCTTTCTGACCGCCGTTGGCTGAGGCGGGAGACGCGCGATTATGTACCCAAGCTGATCGCAGCGACGCTGATCGCGAAGGATCCACTGGGTTTTGGTTTCGACAGTATTCCCTATCTGCAGCCACTCGTCTTTGATGAGATCACGGTTCCGGACGCAACTGGACTGGATGTACTGGCCGGACTTGCCGACACGACTGTACGGGCCATGGTCGAGCTGAATCCGCAATACTATCGGGGTCTGACCCCGCCCGGAAGGAAGGCGATCGTACGAATCCCACGAGGCAGCGGCAACCTCGTGGCCCAACGGTACAGCGAGCTGCCGGCCGAGGACCGGGTCAACTTCTTGCAGCACAAGATCCGGCGTGGGGAGACCTTGGGCATCATTGCCAAGCGCTATGGAGTGAGTGTCTCCCTCTTGATGGCAGCTAATCCAGGAATCCAGCCGCGTCGCCTCAGGGTGGGGCAGCGTGTGGGATCGGCACCTCGAATGCTCAATGCGGACCGCAGGAGGTATCACCGGGTGCAGTGGGGTGAGAGCCTTTGGGTCATTGCCCGGCGCTATGGCGTAACCGTCAACGATCTTAGGCGGTGGAACGCAATCGGAAGGAACGACGTCTTGAAGTCGGGAGCGACGTTGGTCGTGTCACCGCCGTGAGGCCCTGACGTAGGCGAGTGAAGAAAAGGGGAGTAACCGCGGGCGGTTACTCCCCTTTCTGCTATACTCAGCTATTGTCAACTGCCGCCGCCTGTATATCCGTCCATCAGCGCCGACGGATATCCGTTGTCAGGGTTGTGTCCCTGCTCCATCAAGGCTCTAACCCTGGTGGGGCCCCGGTTGTAGGCCAGCAACGCCATTTTGATGTCGCCGGCGTAGGTCTCGATCAGATCCCGCAGATAGCGGAATCCTATCTGGAGGTTCAGCTCTGGTTCGTACAGCTTCTCCTCCGTTATTGCGGGTTCATAGAACCGGGCAGTCGCCACCTGGACTTGGGCAAGTCCGTAGGCGTTAGCGTGGCTCTTGGCTCTCGTGTTGAAGCGGCTCTCGAGGTTGACCAGGCGGAACGCCAGCTCCGGATCGAGCCCTTCCCGCACCGCAACGTCGAATACCAGAGCCGCCAGGTCGCCCGGGATTCGGTAACGTGTCGAGTATCCGAGCAGTGCCTCCGCGCGCGCCAGCTTGAGCTTGACCAGCTCCAGCTCGCCAGTTGTGGTATCGAGCGACGCACGGAGCCTGTGAAACTCCGCTAGGACTGCAGTGCCACTGTAGCTGTCAGAGCCGTCCATGGCCGTAGCGCGGGGGGCCAGGAATCCAACAATTGCGCCAATGCCCACCAGGGACGCAAACAGTCCCAGCCCTCGAATCATGAGTCGCTTTGTGGCTGGTAATCGAGTCCAGCTCTGCTCCACAGCCGTAACTCTCTGTCCGTTCATATTCCTCATGCCGTGCATTTAGTTCGTCCTCTCAAGCGGTTAGCAGACCGCCGATTTCCAGTCCCCTCTGGCTCCGCCCGTCTTCTCTATGAGTCTCACATTCCCGATTTCCATATCATGCCCTGATGACTTCACCATGTCGTATACGGTGAGCAATGCGACCGAGACCGCTGTCAACGCTTCCATCTCTACACCGGTCCGGCCAATCGCCTTCGCGCTGGCCGTTATTCTCACTCCCGGCAGCTCAGAGGCTAGACTCGCATCTACCTCCACATGGTCGAGGCCAATGGGGTGGCACAGCGGTATCAGGTCTGCAGTCCGTTTGGCTGCCATGGCTCCAGCTAGTTCTGCCGTGCTCAATACGTCGCCTTTTGGACCCGAGTTTCCCTCCACGAGGGCGAAGGCCGCGAGCGACATTCGAATCGAGCCCTCTGCCCGGGCCGTCCGCTCAGATTCCTGCTTCGCTGCTACGTCCACCATGCGGGCCCGCCCCCGCCGATCAATGTGCGACAACGTCACAGCAGCCGCTCCAGATCACTTGCGAGAACAGCTAATGCCAGCTGCGGATTCACGTTTCGTTTCGCCTCGGCCCGGGTCTCTTCCACGCGCCGCAGCGCCTCGACCCATTTTTCCATGCCGTCGCCGGCCTCTGAGCGTCGTGCCAGCCCGTCCCGCAGCTTCACCGACAAAGCGTCCAGCGTGGCGCTGAAGTCGCCCCTTGCGGCCCACGGCTGCTGTTGCAGCGCAATCTGAGCCCAGTGCCCAGGTCCTTGGGAAACTGCCACCAGAAGCTCCTCAGCCGCTCTATCGGCGGCTTCTCCTTCTTCGTCTGCCCAAAGTGCCCTTCCTATGCTTCCCTCGGCCAGTAGCGTGCGCCGCTCCAACGCGTCTCCCCGCGGTGCCGGGTCGAGCTCTCGCTCCAGAAACGCCCTCACGGCGTTATCACTTACCCGAGCGGTCCGCATCGGCACCAGGCGCGAGCGGATCGTGGGAAGCAGCGCCTGAGGCTCCGAAGCCGTGAGAATGATCACCGTATCGTCAGGTGGCTCTTCCAGCACCTTGAGCAAGGCGTTGGCCGCTTCCTCGCTCGACGCCTGAACCGTGAGCCGCTCCGCATCTCCCAGGATGACGACCTTCCGGGGCCCCTGAAACGGCTTCATTGCCACTATCCGCTGCAATACCCTGATCGGCGCCAGTGAATGGCTCGTCATGCCTCCAGGGCGTCGGTACAATGGCGTCTTGCGCCGTTCCTCCATGGCTTCAGCCAGCAGCTCGGCCGCTTGCTCCACCTGTTTTTGCTGATCACTGGCCTTGGGCCGCTCGATCGGCACGAACCAGTGAAGATCGGGATGCTGTAGGGCGAGTACCTGGCGGCAGTTGCCGCATTCGCCACATGGCTTTCCCGGTCCGCTGCTACAGAGCAATCCCTGGGCCACCCAGAGAGCCAAGCGTTGCTTCCCGACTCCCGGCGCCCCCACAAACAAAACCGCCTGCGGGAACCGGCTGGAGGCAAGCGCGCCAACCAGCCGGTCAAGCATGGCTTCGTGGCCGTAAATCGGCCTCAGAATCATCGCGAAACAATGTAGCTGGCGGGGTTACAGGGCGGTACCCAGAGCGGTTAACTGATTGCCTTATTTATACTTAAGTGCCCTCATGTCGAATCGTTCTAGCTGTAGCCGTAGGACCGATAACTCATGCGAGTGCTCACTGCTGCTCGCGTCGGTGAGCACTTGCTCGCTTTGGGGTAGTCGTGGGAGCCGAAACGGTGTTTCCATGTTGTTTCGAGCTCGCTCAGTTCTGCCCACCGGCCGTTTGGGGCATATTGTACTCATGGTAGGGTTCACTAAGACATCTGGAGGATCCCGTGCTACGCCGTTCGCGCGCGCTGGTCGAGTCTGTATGCCTGCTGGTGGTTCTTGGTTGCGGGAATGGGGACCCTGAAGTGGCAGATCTGATCCTGACCGGCGGGTTGATCTGGACCGGGCCCGACGCGGTGGTTTCGGGCGCGGGAGCCCCATCCGCGCTGGCGGTCGCCGAAGGTCGGGTGTTAGCGGTCGGGAGCGACGCGGAGATAGCGGCCTACGCTGGGCCCCAGTCAGAACAATTGGACCTCGCGGGGAGGCGGGTGGTACCCGGGTTCATCGATGCCCACACGCACTTCCTGGCTGGCGGATTCGAGCTTGCCTCCGTCCAGCTCAGGGATGCCCCGACGCCCCAGGAGTTCACGCGCCGCATATCCGAATTCGCAGCCGCACATCCCGGTGAGTGGGTTCTCGGTGGGACCTGGGATCACGAGATGTGGGGTGGTGACCTGCCCAGGCGCGATTGGATCGATTCGGTGACCCCGGAATCCCCGGTGTTCGTCACGCGGCTTGACGGCCATATGAGTCTGGCCAACAGCCGGGCCTTGGAGCTGGCAGGCGTGACGGCTGAGACACCCGACCCTCCCGGTGGGACCATAGTCAGGTATCCGGACGGACAACCCACGGGGATCCTCAAGGATGCTGCACAGGCGCTGGTGGGTGGTGTGACTCCGGACCCCACCGAAGCGGAACTCGATCGGGCTCTGGAAGCCGCCACGCAGCATGCTCTGGAGCGAGGAGTGACGCTGGTTACGGACATGGGCTCGTGGGATGGGTTGGCCGCCTATAGTCGGGCCAAAGACAGCGGCAGCCTGCGGCTCAGGGTTTATGCTGTGGTGCCACTGGCGACCCGCGACCGCCTGGCGGAGTACGTGGAGGAGAATGGGAGGGGCGACGACAGACTCTTTTGGGGTGGTCTCAAGGCGTTCGTGGATGGTTCGCTCGGATCCACAACGGCCTGGTTCTACGAGCCGTACGAGGACGAGCCGGGAACCACGGGGCTGATGGTCACCGACACAGCGGAACTCAGGGCGGCAATCCTCGAGGCAGACCAGGCCGGGATGCACGTGATCGTCCATGCGATCGGCGATCGGGCGAACGACTGGTTGCTGGATGTCTACGGCGAAGCCCGCAGTACCCACGGTGAGCGAGACCGCCGGTTTCGTATCGAACACGCTCAACACCTTTCACCCGACGCGGTAGGCCGGTTTGGTACCGAAGGTGTCATAGCTTCTATGCAGCCCTACCACGCTATCGATGACGGACGCTGGGCGGTCAAGCGAATCGGCCCCGAACGAATCAAGCTCACCTACGCTTTCCGGGACTTGCTTGATGCGGAGGCTCCCCTCGCGTTCGGCAGCGATTGGACCGTTGCACCGATCGACCCCCTACTTGGTATCTACGCCGCGGCCACCCGCCGAACGATTGACGGAGCCAACCCGTCCGGGTGGGTGCCGGAGCAGAAGATAGGTGTCGCGGAGGCGGTAGCCGCCTATACGGCAGCCAACGCGTACGCCTGCTACATGGAGGACAAGCTGGGCGCGCTCGAACCGGGTAAGTACGCTGATCTTGTGGTGCTGTCCGACGACATCTTCGCCATTGACCCACTCGAGATCGCAAGCGTCAAGGTGGACCTGACGATGGTAGGGGGGGCTGTGGTATTCGAACGATAGTCAGTTCGGGTCCATTATCCGTCCCATGAACAGCACCGTACCCGAGTGCCTCTC
>JARRLJ010000211.1:0-4999 GCA_037387025.1 Gemmatimonadales bacterium | reverse complement strand
TGCTGAGCAGAGCACTCGCCTCCAGTGCACCGAGTCTCTGTTGCCGTAGTGTCTCGCCCAACGTGTTCGCTTCCAGCATGGCGAGCCCCAGTGAGTCGTCCGGACGACGGCTATGAGCGCGGATGGAGTAGTCGCCTTCGTGTAGCGCTGACAGCATGTTGGAGAGAGTCTGCAGTGAGCGGGTTACCTTCTCGCGCAGCGCGGCGGCGAACCCGATCCAGAGCGTGCCGATCAGGACGGTCAGCGTCCACTGTATCTTGGCAGTGAAGTCTCCGAGCCAAAGAAGTACTAACGCCACGGTGCTCCCGGGCAGTCCGGCGAGTAGAGCCAGCATGAGGATCAGGACGTCGTAAGAGAAGTGTGGTCGTCCCTTCCTCAACTCCAAACCCTCACATTCCGTGACGCTGTAGCCGTCTATAGAGAGCGCTGCGGCTCAGACCGAGCGCCTCGGCAGCCTTGCTTACATTGCCATCGTGCCGCTGAAGTGCTTTCTCGATGAGTAGTTTCTCGACTTCTTCGAGTGTGAGATCTTCGATTCTCGAGCTGGCGCCCGTAGTGGATGAGAGTCCGAGATCGTTGATGTGCACCTCTTTACCTTGCGCAAGGAGAACGGCGCGCTCGACGGCATGCTCCAGTTCACGTACGTTGCCACGCCACGGATGATCGATCAGCGCTTGTGTGGCTTCCTGTGAAAACCCTGTCACGTTCTTGCGGTACCGCGTTGCCTGTCGACGCAAGAAGTACCTCGCTAGCAGTGGAATGTCCTCCCGTCTCTCTCGCAGCGGTGGCAGATGGATCTCCACTGTATTTAGTCTATAAAGGAGGTCCTCGCGGAATCGTCCAGCAGCCACCTCTTCCTGAGGGTCCGCATTGGTAGCAGCCAACACACGCACGCTCACCTTGCGTATCTTGGCGGATCCGACGCGTTGGACTTCACCGGTCTCGAGTACGCGCAACAGAGTTGCTTGTTGCTTCAATGGAACGTTTGCGATCTCATCGAGGAAGAGCGTACCGCCGTCAGCCAATTCGAAACGTCCCACTCTATCTGCCTTCGCGTCGGTATATGCTCCTTTTACGTGACCGAATAGCTCACTTTCAAAGACTCCTTCGGACAAGCCTCCAACATTCACTGCAACCAGAGCCTTCTGCGATCGATCCGAAGCGGCGTGAAGCCAGCAAGCCACCACCTCCTTGCCGGTGCCGTGCTCGCCTGTGATCAGGACGTTTGCTTCTGAGGGCCCGATCCGCTCCATTAGTTGGAGTACCGGCTGCATCGTTCGAGATTCCGCGATGAGCTCGGGGAAGCCTTCCCGGCGGAGCAAGCGATTCTCGTCCTCCAACCGCTGGCTCTTCCGTAGCGCCGTGCTCAGCTGGACCTGCGTGTTGATGGTTGCCAGCAACCGTGCGTTGTCCCATGGCTTCTCGATGTAATCCTTCGCACCCCGGCGCATGGCCTCGACTGCGCCTTCTACGCTGCCCCATGCGGTCATTACTACAACGGGGAGATTCGAGTCCATGATCTGAAGCCGGGTGAGCAGGTCCATGCCCTCCAACCCGGATGTAGTATCGCGCGTGTAGTTCATGTCCATGAGAACGGCATCGAAGTCCTTGGCCTCAATTGCTCGGAGTACACCGCCAGGAGATGAAACCGTCTCTATTTGGTAGCCCTCGCCTTTCAGCAAGAGCCGCAGTGCCTCTAAGACGTCCTGTTGGTCGTCGGCAACGAGCACTCGAGGGTGTGAGGATGTAGCCGCCAATATGGACTCCGACTGACCTAGCTGTCTACGATCCAGCCGTCATGCAGTTGTATGATACGGTTTCCGTACCGAGCGTAATCCTCATTGTGCGTGACCTGAATGATCGTTGTGCCATTGTCATTCAAGCCCTTGAGCAAGTCCATGATCATTGTACCCTGTGAGGAGTGCAAGGCCCCGCACGGCTCGTCCGCAAGTATCAGTCTCGGGCTGGCAACCATCGCACGCGCTACGGCAACGAGCTGCTGCTGACCACCTGACAACTGCGTTGGGTATAGATCCTTCTTGCCAACGATCTGGAACTTGTCCAACGTGTCGGCTACGATAGCCTGCCGCTCGGACCGGCGGATATTTCGGTACGAGAGCGGAATGTCGAGGTTCTCGTACACGGTGAGATTGTCGAGCAGGTGGTATTGCTGAAATACGAAACCGATGTACTGCTTGTGCAGCTCATTACGATGCTTTGTCTTGAGCTCGTGCACGGCATTGTCGAAGAAGTAGTACTCGCCAGACCAGGCTCCGTCCAACATCCCAAGGATCCCTAGTATCGTCGACTTGCCCGCGCCCGAAGGGCCCATGACAGTGACGAAGTCGCCCTCTTTGATGTCCAGCGTGATTTGCCTGAGAACGTACTGCTTGCTTGCGCCCAGCGGATAGAACTTTTCGACGTTTCTGAGTGAGATCATCTACAAATCCTGTGGTCATCCAGAAGTGGAGTGACTGGAATTCTAGCGTGGTGAGAGGGCTTTGCGATACCCAATCGGGGCACAAGCTGGGCGGGGCGTCTAACCCAAGCTCAGCAGTACGGCGGCCAGCATTGCTCCCGCTAGCCACCGAGTGATCCGGGGTCGGAGCCTTGGACGACTCGAGCCGGCTTGTCGGCTCTCAGGTGCATCGGTTAGAGACTGTGCCAATTCCCTTCCCAGAGCACGCGCTGAAGGGAATCTCTCCCTTGGGTCGAGTGCCAGCGTCCGAGCTATCGCATCTGCCCCTTTCCGTGGAATGGAAGCAGCAATACCAGCCATGTCTGGTGTGTTGGCGGTGAGCTTCTTCGCCACCACGGCCAGGGTATTGACGCCCGTGAACGCCTGCGCCCCCACCAACATCTCGTACAGCACGCATCCAAGTGAGTACAAATCGCTTCTGCCGTCGAGTTCTCCCTCACCGCTGGCCTGCTCGGGGCTTATGTATGCCGGGCTGCCCCAGACTTCGTCTCGACCCCGGCGTGCAAACGAGCTCATGGTGCGTGCGATACCGAAGTCGGCCAGCACCGCGTGGCCGTGCGATAGCAGAATGTTCTCTGGCTTGATATCGCAGTGAACGATTCCTTGGGAATGGGCGCATTCGAGTGCTTCGAGCACATCCAGCGCCATTCCTACAGCTCGCTCGTAATGCAGATGTCCTTCCCCGCGCAACAGGTCAAACAGCGAGCCCTCCGCCATGTATGGCGTGACGCAGTAGAAGACTCCATCGACGCATCCCGAATCGAGCACCGGCAGGATATGAGGGTGCTGCAGTGCCGCGGTGATGCGGATCTCCCCCTGGAACATATCCGGGTCAATCCGCTGGGCGATTTCGGGATAGAGAACCTTGATGGCAACTGCCCGACCCAGCCGAGCGTCCCGAGCCAGATAGACGGCCCCCATTCCTCCCCTGCCAAGCAGACGATCCACGACATACCGATCCGCCAACCCGGCAAGGAAACGTGAGACCACGGGCGAACTCCATCGCTCGGCCGAGTTCTGAACTGCCCGATCAGTGCTCTTCAACGTGACCATCCGTCGCCTTCAGCTCCTCTCATGCCAGGGGTATTGGGCAATCGCCATGCCACATGGTCACATATCTCTACGGCTTTACAGGGCAATAAGTTACATCTCGTGCCCGACCTGTCGGATCGGGATTTCTGTCCCATCCCGACATTGCGTCGTCCCAGAAGCGGACACTCGGTCGAGTCTGGTAACGCAGAGGCGGCATCCACCTACAGTCACTAGATTTGCGGTTCCCGTTACTGGAGACCTGACTGATTGGAAGGAGCTAGCAGATGTTGATCCACAGTGCTCTCGTGTCGCTCACCCTCGGGACAGCTCTTGGCGTACCAGCTGTCGCTGAGGAACCTGCCTCTCTTGTGGCAGAGGCTGACTGCATAATCATGAACACCAATAACTTCGATAGCAGACCCAGTCCGCTGGACTCGCTGTCTTTCGAGGTGGGCGGTGAAACCGTGAAGGTCTGTTACGGGAGGCCCTCGACTCGTGGCCGCACGATGATTGGCGGTGACGCCGTTCCCTATGGTGAGCTGTGGCGCACGGGTGCCAACGAGCCCACGATGATCCACACGCCGCTCGCGATAAGTGTGGCGGGCGTGGAGATCGAGCCCGGCACCTACTCCCTCTACACCGTCCCCACGGATGGTGACTGGGAGATAATTGTGAACCGCTCGATAACACAGTGGGGACACGAGGGCCGCTACACCGATGAGATCAAGGCCCAAGAGGTCGGTCGCGGGACCGCGAAGAGCGAACACACCGAGGATCACGTGGAGACTTTCACCATCCGGGCTGAGCCGTCCGATGGTGGCGTAATCCTGTTTCTCGAGTGGGAGAACACGCGAGTTAGTGTACCGATAACCTCCTTGAATTAGCCGATCCCATCTCGGCTCCACACGCTATGTTGGTGAAACCCGCGACCCGAAAGTTCGTGACTGGGGTCACGGTGGGCTGACTGTCGTCGATGAAATTGGGAGGACCGGGCTATGGTGCCTAGTGCTGCAGCGGCCGCGTCAGTCTACGCGGGAGAGTAACATGTTTACGAGGTATAGCTCGAAGTGCACTTGTGTTTCCACGGTGGCGTTGTTCTTGGCGTCCGTCACTGTCAGTCATCTCACTGCACAAGGTGTGAGCTTCGCCCCGGACATAGGTGTCTATGTCCCCACACAGAGCCTGATTGCAGCTGCGGACGGCGGACAGTTGGAACAGCAGATCAGCCTTTCCGTGGGAGGCAAGCTCGATATTTGGTTCAGTCAGCGATTAGGGTTCCAAGGCACTGGTAGCTATGCTCCGAGTCGGCTGACGTTCAACTTGAGCGGTCCGAGCGCTCAGGAAGATGCCAACATATTCATGGGTAGCGGCCGCCTGATGGTCTATCTGATTCCTCCGACCAGTCCTGTATCGTTCATGGTCAATGGTGGAGTGGGCATTGTGAACCGGAGCGGGGCAGCGTACGCGGCGCTTGATGACAAGACCGAT
>JARRLJ010000210.1:0-4559 GCA_037387025.1 Gemmatimonadales bacterium | reverse complement strand
CTTGGTCGGTCGCGTGGTGGATCCACTGGGTATCCCCGTGGACGGACTGGGACCGATCACCGCGGAGGCGTATCGAAAGGTCGAGTCGAAGGCCCCCGGCATCGTGGAGCGGCAACCGGTCAAGGAACCGCTGCAGACTGGCATAAAAGCGATCGACTCGATGATCCCCATCGGGCGAGGTCAGCGCGAGTTGATCATCGGTGACCGCGGCACGGGCAAAACGGCGATCGCGGTCGATACGATAATCAATCAGAAGGGCCACGGGGTAATCTGCGTCTACGTAGCCATCGGGCAGAAACAGTCGACGGTGGCCTCGGTTGTCGAGCGGCTGAAAGAACATGGTGCGATGGATTACACCGTCGTGGTCGTGGCGGGCGCATCCGATCCGGCGCCGATGCAGTTCATTGCGCCCTACTCCGGGGCTGCGATCGCCGAGTACATCATGTTCGAGAAGAACGGCGCGACCCTCTGCGTATACGACGATCTCTCGAAGCACGCTCAGGCGTATCGTCAGATGTCGCTCACGTTGCGCCGTCCGCCCGGCCGTGAGGCCTACCCCGGCGACGTGTTCTACCTACACTCCCGGTTGCTGGAGCGGGCGGCGAAAATGTCGGACGCAGAAGGTGGAGGGTCGCTTACGGCATTGCCGGTGATTGAAACGCAGGCTGGCGACGTTTCGGCCTACATACCGACGAATGTCATATCCATCACGGACGGGCAGATCTTTCTCGAGACGGATCTGTTCTACTCCAACGTACGTCCGGCCATCAACCCTGGCATCTCCGTGTCACGGGTTGGCGGCAACGCTCAGGTCAAGGCCATGAAGCAGGTCGCGGGTCGGTTGCGCCTCGACTACGCTCAGTACCGTGAACTGGAGGCCTTTGCCCAGTTTGGTTCTGACCTGGACGAGGCAACGCAGCGGCAGTTGGCCCGCGGTTCACGTATCGTGGAGGTTCTCAAGCAGCCGCAGTATGCACCCATGGCGGTCGAGAACCAGATAGCAATCATCTTTGCTGTCACGAATGGTTTTCTAGATGACATTGATGTCGACCAGATTCGGCAGTGGGAGATTGACTTCCATGAGTTTCTGGCGGCGAGGCATTCCAAGTTGATGTCCGAGATTCGGAACAAGAAGAAGCTCGACGAAGACCTGACGGAACAACTCCGCAAGGCGATAGATGAGTTCAAGGCCATTTGAGTAGGTCAGGATAATGGCAAAACCGAGAGAACTGCGCCGTCGCATCAAATCGGTCGAAAACACTCGCCAAATCACCAAGACGATGGAAATGGTAGCCACGTCGCGATTGAAGCGGGCGCAGGACCGGGTGGCTGCTGCGCGTCCGTACGCGGCAGCACTAACTGAGGTCATCGCCAACCTCTATTCGCCCGAACTGATCGAGCGGTTCCCACTGCTGCGCCAGCCAAGGGGCGATCCCCAACATCTGGCCCTCGTTCTAATCACGAGCAACCGGGGTTTGTGTGGTGGATTCAACGGGAACTTGATTCGCATGGCTCGAGAGCGGTTATCGGAATATGACGAGCGCGGCATCGAGGTGGAGCTTCACGGGATAGGTCGCAAGGGAATAGCCTACTTCAAATACGTCGGGCGTGAGCTTGCCTCGACACGCGATGACATCGGTGATCGTCCAAAAGCACCCCACGCAACCGAGGTTATGGAACCGCTGATGGAGCGGTTCGAACGCGGCGAGCTGGATGGGGTAGAGGTCATATTTGCCAAATTCAACAGCGCGGTCTCGACGCCGCCGACGCTGATGCCGATACTCCCCGTCGCTCCGCCAGGGGATGGCGGCGCTGTGGCTCCGACCAACTTTCTACTGCGACCATCGGCCGACGAGATACTAGGAGCGATCCTCCCTCTATACGTGCGCAACGCGATGTATCGGGCGCTGGTGGAGACTGCCGCGTCAGAACAGGGTGCGCGGCGCACGGCAATGAAGAACGCAACTGACAACGCCGGCGAGATGTTAGACACACTGCGCCGGACTTACAACAGGGCGCGCCAAGGCATGATAACGCAGGAACTGGCGGAGATCGTGGGGGGCGCGGAGGCACTAAGAGGATAAGCGAGCATTAGAGGCTCTATATGGCAGACAATGTTGGCAAGATCGTGCAAGTCATAGGACCAGTCGTGGACGTGGAGTTCGAACCGGAGCACCTTCCGGAGTTACTCACGGCGTTGGAGATAAAGACTGAGGGCAATGGCGGCCCGCCGGTGCGAGTGGTGGTCGAGGTACAACAGCACATTGGCCGCAATCAGGTGCGAGCCGTGGCGATGAGCAGCACCGACGGCCTCGTCAGGGGCATGCCGGCACTGGACACCGGCAACTCCATAACGGTGCCCGTGGGCGAGGCAGCACTGGGACGCATCGTGAATGTGCTGGGGGAGCCTGTCGACAACGGTCCTCCCATCCCGGACGATGTTGAGCGGTGGCCAATCCATCGGGAACCTCCTGCCTTCGTTGATCTCGAGCCCAAGACAGAGGTCTTCGAGACCGGAATCAAGGTGATCGACTTGATCGCGCCGTTCGTGAAGGGGGGCAAGATTGGGTTGTTCGGTGGTGCCGGTGTTGGTAAGACCGTCATCATCATGGAGCTGATCAACAACGTGGCCAAGGGCCATGGTGGCCGCTCGGTCTTCTGCGGAGTGGGTGAGAGGACCCGTGAAGGAAACGACCTCTACCTCGAGATGAAGGAGAGCGGCGTTATCGACTCAACGGCGCTCATCTACGGTCAGATGAATGAACCTCCCGGAGCGCGGCTGCGCGTTGGCCTGGCGGGCCTCACCGTAGCGGAGTATTTCCGTGACCGTGAGGGCCAGGATGTACTCGTCTTCATCGACAACATCTTTCGTTTCACACAGGCCGGCTCCGAAGTGTCGGCGTTGCTGGGCCGCATGCCAAGTGCGGTCGGGTACCAGCCGACTCTGGCCACCGAGATGGGCGACTTGCAGGAGCGGATCACGTCTACCAGAAAGGGCTCCATCACTTCGGTGCAGGCCATCTACGTACCAGCCGATGATTTGACCGATCCTGCCCCGGCGACGGCGTTCAGCCACCTGGATGCAACTGTTGTGCTATCCCGCGCGCTAACTGAGATCGGCATCTATCCGGCGGTGGACCCGCTGGACTCCTCCAGCCGGATTCTGGATGCCCAGTATCTCGGCGAGCGCCATTACAAGGCGGCTGTGGAGACGCAGCGTATACTCCAGCGTTATAAGGATTTGCAGGACATAATTGCCATCTTGGGCATGGATGAGCTGTCGGAGGAGGACAAGTTGATAGTGGCCCGAGCGCGGCGGGTTCAGAAGCTCTTGTCACAGCCATTTACGGTGGCGGAGGAGTTCACCGGCACTCCGGGCCGGTATGTGAAGCTCGAGCACACGATCGAGGCTTTTGAGCGGGTCGTGGCGGGTGAGTTCGACCACCTGCCCGAACAGGCATTCTATATGGTGGGTGGAATCGAGGAAGTCATCGAAAACGCCAAGAAGCTGGATGAGGCGTGATGCGTGTCACAATCATATCGCCTGAAAGATCCATCTTTGACGGGGATGCCACGGCCGTTGTCGCTCCTGCGTATGACGGGGAAGTGGGCATTCTTCCGCGACACGCCCCCTTCATGACCCTGTTGGGTGACGGCAGACTGGCCGTTCGGCAGAGTGATAGGGTTCAGGCATATCATGTCAGGGGTGGGTTGCTGCAGGTGGTGAACGATGTGGTCAACGTGGTGGCCGAATATGCCGAAGGAGAAGAAAATGCGTAGAAGCGCGATGATCTGCGTTGCCTTGACAGCACTGCTCGCCGGTGCAGCGGCGACTCAGGAAACCGGTACCCCCGTGTTCTGGGCCCCGTACAGGGCGTTCGGACAGCACGAGTTAGGTGCTTCGATCGCCTTTCCCGATCCGGGGACTGCCTTCGAAGGATTCTATGGTTTTGGCACCGGCAAACTGGATATCGGGCTCAGGGGTGGATTCTATGATCCCGGTGAAGGTGCTGACACCCGGATACTGGTAGGCGTCCGGGCAAGACAGCAGGTGATCACTCATTCTGATGACTTTCCTATCGACGGGGCAGCCGTTCTGGGTGTTGGTGGCCGGTTGGTGTCTGATGCATCGGAGCTGCTCATCCCGGGCGGGCTTTCACTAGGACGAAGGTTCGACTTGGAGGACTCCCAGGTGAGCATCGTTCCCTACGTTCAGCCGACTGTGTTCCTCTATTCCGGTCCAGGAGGCACCGAGGTCCTGTTCGCCTTCGGATTCGGAGCCGATTTCCGGCTCAGTCGGGCGCTGGACGCCCGGGTCAGTGTTGGCTTGGGTGACCTAGATGGCATAGCGCTCGGCGCCGTGTGGGTGCGGTAGGAGGAGCCGAGCCCCGGGTTCGAAGTGCAACTATGTTCACTATTGACCCACCTGGCAAAACCTGATACGCATTCTTCCTGGATTCTGGCATCGGGGCGGTCCAGTATCTAGGATCTCGCTTTTTGGCCCACGTCCAGGATGTGACCTACGTCATGGGTTGGGAAACATCCGGGGGCTAGACTGG
>JARRLJ010000209.1:0-4563 GCA_037387025.1 Gemmatimonadales bacterium | reverse complement strand
GGTTTCCTGTATGCGGTGACAGTCGCCGAAGGCATGATCCTGAGTGGTGACTTCAAGAACGTCTTGGTCATCGGCGGTGACCGGTTGTCGCGAATCACCGACTATACCGACCGGGCCACGTGCATCTTGTTTGGTGATGGGGTTGGAGCCACTCTGGTTCGTCCGTCGGCCAACGGCGATCGTGGCCTTCTGTCCAGCTTTCTCAAGACGGACGGCACTCTGGCCGATCTGCTCTATCGACCCGGTGGGGGAGGGAATCATCCTCCGGATGAGAGGTTGTTGGAGGAGCGAAGCTACTACATCAAGATGGCCGGGCGTGAGGTATTCAAATCGGCAGTGAGGTCCATGGCGGACGCGTGCGATCAGGCCTTGAAGCGTGCCGGCCTCCAGAGTGACGACGTGGACGTCTTGATCCCACACCAGGCAAACATCCGTATCATCGAAGCCACGGGGAAACACGCGGGCATCCCACCCGAGAAAGTCTACGTGAACATCGACCGGTACGGCAACACGTCGGCCGCGTCGATTCCCATTGCTCTGGACGAGTGCGTGAGGTCCGGAAGGATCAAGCCAGGCTCGTTGGTTCTCATGGTTGCGTTCGGAGGCGGATTCACTTGGGCCAGCGCAGTGGTGAGATGGTAGCTGCCGTACTGCTGTGTCCCGGCCAAGGGGCGCAGTTCGTGGGAATGGGCGAGGATGTGGCAGCCGAGTTCGGTCGAGCTCGAGCCATCTTCGAGGAAATCGATGATGCCTTGGGCGTGAGTCTTTCCCGCACGATGTGGGAGGGCCCCGAGACTGAACTCACGCTGACGCACAACGCGCAACCAGCTATCCTGGCTCACACTCTGGCTGTGTACGAGGTGGTGAAGGGAGCTGTGCAGGTCAAGGGCGCAGCGGGCCACTCTCTGGGCGAGTACAGTGCTTACTGCGCGGCAGGGTCGCTAGGTTTAGCCGATGCGGCCCGCCTGGTGAGAAGACGGGGCGAACTGATGCTTGAGGCCGGCAAGCAGCGACCTGGTACAATGACGGCTGTGATCGGTCTCGATAACGAGCGAGTCAAGGCTATCTGTACGGCCAGCTCTGACAGCGGCGTTGCAGTGGCGGCCAACATAAACGCACCCGACCAGACGGTCATTTCGGGAGACCCGGAAACCGTCGCAGCCGCCGGCAGGCAGTGCAGGGATGCGGGTGCGAAGCGGGTCCTGCCACTCAAGGTGAGTGGTGCGTTCCACTCGCCGCTGATGGAACCTGCGAGCGTGGGGCTCGCCGCGGAGCTCGAGCAGGTCCAGTTCGCCGATCCTACATTCCCGGTCATCGCGAATGCCTCTGCCGAACCCGTGGCGAGCTCGGCTGCCGCACGTGAAATGCTGGGAGCGCAACTGACTGCTCCGGTCCGCTGGGTCGAGTCGATGTCGCGCGCCCGAGAGGAGGCGGGGGAAGACACAGGTTTCATTGAGATGGGACCAGGCAAGGTGCTGTGTGGCCTGCTGCGTCGTATAGTGCCGGGTGCCGAATCACGGAACCTCAGCACTGCTGCCGATGTGCACGGCTTCTTGGAGGAGATGGGATGATCGATCTGTCAGGCAAAGTGGCCATGATCACCGGCGGTTCGCGGGGCATAGGCCAGGCAATAGCCAGTCGGTTCCACGAGCACGGCGCTAGTCTGGCCTTGGTCGATATCGACGCGGATGGAGTCAAGGCCGCGGCCGACGAGTTCTCGGGTGGTGGCAAGGCCATGGGACTGGCAGCCGATGTGTCGGTCGCCGCTCAAGTTGAGTCTGTGGTGGAGCAGGCGGAAGCTGAACTCGGACCGATCGACGTTTTAGTGAACAACGCGGGCCTAACGCGTGACGGGATGCTGATTCGGATGGGAGAGAGCGATTGGGACCTGGTCCTCGACGTCAATCTCAAGGGCCCGTTTCTGATGACCAAGCTCGTGGGTCGGGGCATGATGAAGCGCCGATCCGGACGAATCATAAACGTCGCCAGTGTGGTTGGGTTGATTGGAAACCGGGGACAGGCCAATTACGCTGCCAGTAAGGCTGGGTTGATAGGCCTGACCAAGGCCGTCGCGAAGGAACTGGCGTCGCGCAGCGTTCTCATCAACGCTGTGGCGCCTGGGTTCATCGATACTGAGATGACAAAGAAGCTACCCGAGTCGGCCCGGAAGGTCCTGCTCGATCAAATCCCGCTGGAGCGACTCGGCGCCCCTGAGGATGTCGCGGACGCCGTGCTCTTTCTTGCATCGGACCTAGCCAGCTACATTACTGGCCAAGTGCTGGTAGTAGATGGCGGGATGGTTATGTGACACACCTTACCCAACGTAGAGGATGGAAATGAGCGATCTCCATGAGAAGGTCAGGGACATCATAGTTGAGGAACTTGGTGTCGAGCGCGATAAGGTGACGGACGATGCCAGCTTCATGGAAGACCTCGGGGCGGACAGCCTTGATACGGTAGAGCTGGTGATGGCCTTCGAAAAGGAGTTTGATGTAGACATCCCGGACGAGGACGCCGAGAAGATCCGCACCGTTGGTGATGCGATGAAGTATCTCGACGAGAAGTCCGGGAGTTAGGCTTTGCAGCGACGCGTTGTTGTAACCGGGCTGGGCTTGGTTACGCCGCTTGGCAATACAGTACAAGACACGTGGGATGGGCTCGTAGCCGGACGATCTGGTGCAGGGCCCATCAAGCGATTCGATCCCGAGCAGCTGGACGTGCGGTTTGCGTGTGAGGTTAAAGACTTCGATCCACTCGACTACATGGATCGCAAGGAAGTCAAGCGCGCGGACAAGTTCGTGCACTATGGAATCGCCGCAACAGAGCAAGCGTTGCGAGATGCTCGTCTGAACAACGGACTTCCGGCGCCCGACCGCACAGGCGTGCTCATCGGGAGCGGTATCGGCGGAATCTGGACCTTCGAGGAACAGTGCACCCTGTACACCAGAAGGGCCCGAAGCGCGTGTCACCCTTCTTCGTGCCGATGTTCATTCCGGACATGGCTTCCGGCTTGATCTCCATCCGCATTGGAGCCAAAGGGCCGAACTACTGCACCGTATCTGCCTGCGCATCATCGGCCCACGCCATCGGCGAGTCGTTTCGTCTGATACAGTCGGGAGCGGCCGATATGATGGTCACAGGTGGCGCCGAAGCTGCCGTAACTCCACTGTCCATAGCTGGCTTCTCTAACATGAGGGCCCTGTCGACTCGAAACGACGAGCCCCAGAAGGCCTCTCGACCGTTCGACTCGGATCGCGACGGGTTCGTCATGGGAGACGGCTCTGGAATCGTAGTGTTGGAGGAGCTGAACAGCGCCATGGATCGTGGTGCGGAGATCCTCGGAGAAGTGATCGGCTACGGGATGAGTGCAGATGCATTCCACATGACCCAGCCAGCCCCAGGAGGGGAAGGGGCCAAGCGAGCGATGGAGGAATGCCTCAAGGACGCGAAGCTGGAGCCGAACGATATCGACTACATCAACTCACACGGGACATCGACACCACATGGAGACATTGCCGAGACGGTAGCCGTCAAGGATGTTCTGGGGGACCACGCGTACGATATCGTAATGAATTCTACGAAGTCTATGACAGGTCACCTCCTTGGTGCTGCCGGGGGGCTGGAGTTCGGCGTCTGCCTTCTCGCCATGAAATGCGGAGTAGTCCCACCCACGATCAACAACGACAACCCCGATCCAGAATGCGACTTGAACTGCGCGCCCAACGAGGCGGTTGAACGACACGTCGATGTTGCTCTGACGAATTCGTTTGGCTTTGGGGGACACAATGTATCGCTGGCCGTGAGCCGTTACCAATAGCTAGCTAATGCCTCCAATAGCAGTGGTCGACCCCACCCTCGAGTCGGTTGCAGACAAGGTCGATTCCGGCGAACGACTCTCGCCGGAAGACGCATTGCTTCTGTTCGAAAGCGACGACCTGTTGGGGATTGGAGTGCTGGCCGACTTGGCAAACCAACGCATGAACGGCTCCAGGGTACTGTTCTCGGCCAATCAACACATTAACCCGACCAACGTCTGCATTCTGAGAAAGACGTGCACTTTCTGCTCGTTCGCCCGCACCCCAAAGGAGGACGGCGCCTATACCCGCGACCTCGATGAGGTGTTCGCCGAAGCCGAGGCGGCGAGTAACGCGCCCACGAGAGAGTTCCATATCGTCGGCGGCCTGCACCCGAAACTGCGGCTCTCGTACTACGTCGACCTGATTCGCGGTCTAAAGGAGCGGCATCCGGAGATACACATCAAGGCTCTGACGGCCGTTGAGATAGCCCACCTTGCCAGGATGGAGAAGACGAGCACCCAGTCGGTGCTGCTGACGCTGAAGGAAGCGGGCCTCACGAGTCTGCCCGGCGGTGGTGCGGAGGTATTCAGCTCTGCTGTCCGCTCGACCATAGCCGACCGCAAGCTTGCTTCTGAGGAGTGGTTGCAAATACATAGAGAGGCTCACGCTCTGGAGATCCCCTCCAACTGTACAATGCTCTACGGCCACGTGGAGACGCTGCCAGATCGCGTAGCTCATCTGGAGATGTTGCGCGGCTTACAGGACG
>JARRLJ010000208.1:0-4569 GCA_037387025.1 Gemmatimonadales bacterium | reverse complement strand
TGAATGGAGTGCAGCCGGATGGTTGGGCGTGTCAAGGGCCTCGCCCGGCTGCTTCGCGCCTTATGAGCGCTCAGGCGGCTCGTAGAAGATATGCCGGCCGATCCTGCGAAGGCGCCGATAAACGCTCGCCCAGTATGGCTGAACGTACACCGCATGATAGTGGGTCGCTCGACCCACGATGCTTTGCGTACTGCGCTCATAGGTAATCGTCGCAACTCGCAGCGCCTCGGCCCAGGCTTCGAGGTCATAGGGACGATCAGGGCGACCATCGTGGGTCCAGCTGAACTGACCGCGCTGCCACACGACTTTACAGACGCTGTTCGGGTAGCGGACGCTACGGACCCGATTCATGGTCACCTGTCCGACAGCGGACTTTCCTTCGAGAGACTCGCTCCTTGCCTCGTGATAGATGTTGAGTGCCAGGCAGTGAAGCTCCACAGTCATGTCCGTTGGCTGCGCATCGGCATCATCGTCGTACGCAAGCGCCATGGGGTGCACATAGGCGAGGACCGTCGTCGATACGCTCGCCGCCAGCAACCCCAGAATGGCGAGGCCGAAAAGGCCAAGACCTCGTCGTGGAAAATGACCTTCGTCCACCTCGTTCCACTCCATGTCTGTCTCGTGCCCGTAGCAACTGACCCAAGACAATCCTAAAAGCCAACGCGCAAGAACGAAGTGACATTCACCACATTAGGCCATGGATAAGCCATGGGATAAGCCATGTAAGCCATGGACACCCACCTAGGCCATGGACACCCACCAATCAGCGCGATGGCTATCACCGACCATTTCGCTCATTCGCCTCCTTTAATTATTGATTGGTTAGGAACGCACCAACCACAGGGCTACGGTTGACTCAGTTTCCACGAATGGTCGGAACGTTTGAGTAGGCGGAAGGCTCGACGCTAGAACAACGACGGAGAAGCGGCAATTCCTGCCAGTGGTCAAGTCGTCTCGGAGAAGGACTCCAAGCGTTTAGCGAACCCAACACCGCACAACCAGCACCGCCCCAGCTTTTCGGCGTGGCGGATAAGTGACTCGGCGCACCCGATGGCGCGCCAGTAGGCACTCTCCGTGGCCGGCACCTGACACAACCACTGTTTCGGGCGCAGGGTCATGCGCGTCAGGATGCCTGGTACGTGATCTGCAATCGCCCCTCGCTTGTCCGAATGCAGCGCCCGCCCGGTCCAATCGACCAACTCCAGGTAGTTCGCCGTCGTGAGTGAGAGCGCCGCGCCGGCAATGCTCGAGGCCACAGGGGCTAAGGGACCCGCCAAAGCATCAACATCGCAGCGCCTGCGCAGCGACGTATGCAGCGCCATTTCGGGCGTGGACACGACGCCTGCGCGTACCGGGTTCAGGTCCACATACACCATGCATGCCAAGACCGCCGCGTCGTCGAGCAAAGCCTGGCACTTGAAACGCCCTTCCCAGAATCGACCACTACACCCATCTTCGCGGTTGGCACGTCTAGCCACCGGCTCGTTGAGGCAGCGCATGAACCAGCTGAGGTCACCCAGGCGCTGGCGCAACGTGGCGATTCGTTCGCGATGGCTGGCGAGCGCTTCAGCCCTGGCCTCAAGCGATGCGCCAGCGGCGTCTTGGCCGCCGTGAAACAGACTTAGCCAACGCCGCGCCACGTCCTTGTCCGGCCAGGCCATCGCAACGCGTGGGTCTATCTCCAGCACAACATGCACATGATTGCTCATCACCGCGTAGGCGTGCACCGCGACGGAGAAGATGCTGCCAAGCTCCAGGATACGCGTCTCAATCCAACGCTTCCGGTGTTCGAACGAGCGTCCGGTCAATGGGTCTTCACCACACAGAAACGCCCGCCGCACGCAGCGCGACACGCAATGATAGATGCCGGGGGCATCGGGCGAGACGTAGACGCGGCGCGGATAACCCATGGGAGGAGTCTGGACAGGGGCGCGGCGGCGCGAAATGGACGAGGGTGACGGCACATGTCAGCCGTGGGCGAAAGCGCGTCAAATGTGGGTGTCCACAGCGGTGTTTTGCGGGAAAATGGGTGTCCACATCAGTACACATCAGTAGGGTATTGCAGAAAAGTGGGTGTCCACATCAGTAGAGGCTGGCTGGGGCGGTTGCTGTTTGTCGACTCGGTTTCAGCTACGTCACTGCCTGCTCCCCGCGCCCAGGAACGGATGGTCATTACGGCGCTGATGCGGCGGCGCTCGGGGATCTCTTCGAGGAGCTTTCGCCGGTGTATCGAGGGCGATCTCGCGGACAAGCTTGGTGAGCAGCGCGGCGAGCTCGGGCTGGACTCGGTGAAGGTGTTCCGCGACGTGAGCGCGGGCGGCATCTTGTCGTTCTTTTTACAGCTCACACGCTCCCATGGCTATACGGCATTTCTGTGCCGCGTTCTCGGACGGCCCGCGCCGTCACCCTATCGAATCCCTTATGGCACGCTCTACGACAATGTCGTGCAGATCAGCTTCGCGGGAAAGCCGGACGCCACCCAGCTCAAAGAAGTGCAGGCGCTGCTGCGCGGACCGGATGTGCCCGCCGCCGAGTGCACGATTCTTGCGAGTGATCGGCAGTATACGATCTACGACAACGGCTCCACCCGTGACGAACGTGAGCGCGTGAATATCTGCTTTCTCGTAAACCGGCCGTGGGAGATGACCCGCGAAGCCTGCCAGACGTACTGGCGAACCCGGCACGCAGACCTTGCGCTGCGCAACATCAAATATCTCGGACTTACCCGGTATCGGCAGGTCCACACCATGGACTCGCCACCACTCGGCTTCGACGATATCTACGATGGCATTGTCTACGCTGAAAAGAGCTCGCTTGCCAGGCTGATGTTCGAGCTCGGAAAACCCAATAGCTTCCGTTTCAACAACACCGTCGTAATCGATGAGACGCACTTTACCGAGTGCACGCCAATCATGCTTTTACAGCTCGCGTCAGCCTGGTAGCGTTCATCTGCCAGCCGGCATACGGCTCAATTGAACTTCTCCAGCTCCCCAAGGATGGTGGGAAACACGTCCCGATGGGCGTTCTTGCCAATAAAGCAATCCATGTGTGCGTAACCGGGGATAAGGTGGCGCGTATAGCGTTCCGGACCATTCAGCTTCTGAAGCTCCGCGAAGGTTCTTGCGCTTCCCGATGGCAGGATGAATCGGTTCTCCTCGCCGTGAATGAATGCAACCGGACATTTGATCTCACCGAGATTGCGCAGATAGACATCCTCACCCAATCGGTTGACCATTCGCCTGCTGACAATAATTCGCGAAAGGTGCTCGAATGCGGTCATAGTGGCGTTACCGAACATGCTGTGCACCTGCAGATGCGTATCGTCATTGAGCTGCGAGTGCTTGAATACCTCACCGTACAGAAACAGGATGCGGCGACAGGTGGCCAGATCGCAGCGCTCCCAGGTGGGGTAGTGCTCGAGAATCTTGTCTGCCAAAGCCTGCTCCCAGTTCTTCTCGGTGCAGTCGGGATCCAGACCTTCGACGCCCATGACATTCAACACCGACGGCAGGTGAGTGCCCGCCTTCAACTGAGTCTTGGTGGAAAAATCCACGTAGGGCGTGAACTGGGAGGCTACCACGGAGCGCACGTTTTGCAGACCCATCATGAGCGACGTCAACACGGTGCCCGAGCCCACACAGTGGGCGACGACCTGAACGTCCGCGGCACCGCTCTCGGCGATGATCCTGTCGATGGCGGCGGGCCAATCTTTCGCGATGATGTCGTCGAGGGTGTATTGAGTGGATGATACGGGCAGGTCGGGACTGGAGCGGTAATCAAAGAGAAAGACGTCGTAACCCGCCTCGAACAGCAGCTCGGGCAGGTTGGTCTCAACGGTGGTCGTGGAAAACGCCAGCGTGGATGTCCCGAATCCGGGCGCCAGAGCCACCGGCCCCTTGGCGCCTCCGTGGTAGCGAATCAACCTAAGCTCCGCGTCATCGTCCGTATTGAACAGGATCGAAGTAGTTGGCGACATTCGCAGGGGTCGCATGGCGCTGGTCATGACGTCTGCCCTCTTGGTGACAGCTTTGCCTGGCAATTGCCCGGGGTTGCGGTGAGCACAGCGAACAATCGGTAATCTGGCGCGCTTGCGTCGCGCAATCCAGGAGAACAATACTACTCGGACGTTCAGCAGAACAACCAGAGTCCGGACGCGGTGCCTCCCCGCAGAGGATGCGGCAACGGAATTCGGCAGCCAGCCTGCGCGAGCAGGTATACTCACCTCGGCACGCCATAGACCGGCTCTGATCGCTCGACAACGAGCGGCATGCTTTTGACCTTGAAAGGGGGGAAGAGATGGAAAAGCCGGCACGCCAGGTGTTCGTCATTTCCGATCTGCACATCGGCGGGGATTACGCGGCGCCCGATGATCCGGATGACCGCGGCTTCCGAATCAGCACCCAGGTTCCCGCGCTGACGTCCTTCGTAACGGCGCTCGCTGACAAGCAGCCGGGAGGGCCGGTGATCGAGCTCGTCATTAACGGCGACTTCATCGATTTTCTCGCGGAGAAGGTGCCGAACTCGTCAGGGTGGGAACCGTTCACGCTGGACCCGGAAGTGGCGGTGCAC
>JARRLJ010000207.1:0-4575 GCA_037387025.1 Gemmatimonadales bacterium | reverse complement strand
AGTTCTAGTGGAGGGTAGATGAGCAATTCCAGCGTTGTCCGAGAATTGTGGGCGTTTCTTCGCGTCCGGAAGAAGTGGTGGTTGGCGCCCGTCTTGATCGTGCTGTTCCTCGTGGGTGCGCTGCTCGTGTTCGCCCAGACGTCGGCCCTGGCGCCGTTTATCTACACGATCTTCTAGGTTTCTCCGTTTGAGAGCATCTAGGGCAGTCTCTGCCATGCGCTTCAGCTGGATGGCGCTGGCTATCCTGCTCGCCGTCTCGTTCTGGGGACCGCGGGCGGGTCTGTGGCTTGCGGCGTGCGGTATACCGTGGACGCTCGGCGCCATCATCCTGTTCAGGAATGGGTCTTCTCAAGTCGTCAGCGCCGCATCGGACCACGTCCTTCGCTCGACTGCGGTGCAAGTCTCCTTGGCCGTTCAGTTGTTCGTTGGCTGGTGGCTCGTCCACCTGTTCACGATCCACGGTGCCCTCCTGTACCTGGTTTGGGGTGCAGCGCTTTGGCTGGTGCTCACGCTGGCCAGGAAAGAGGAGTGGCTCGTCTCCGTGCTGCGAAATGGCACTACGGTCGTAGTGGCTGTTCTCGTCGCGGCTGTGGGGGTCGAGTTGTTGCTGCGAGTGCCGGCGCTTCAGCAGCGCCTTGGGACGCCGACGGAGCTGGCTGCCTGGTCAAGCCGTTACGACGGGTTGGAGAAGCAGAATGTTCTCGGAATCCGGTCCCCATACGAAGACGTGAGACGTGACCCCGAAACGCTGCGAATCTTGGCTCTTGGCGACTCCTATACGTGGGGAGACCTAGTCGCCGACGCCGACAGCGTGTGGCCGGCACGACTTGAAGCCCACGTGCACCAGGAGTTTCCGGAACGACTGGCGCAAGTGGTGAACATGGGCTTCAAGGGCTTCACTACCGCGAACGAAGCCGAGTGGCTTCGGCGAGTCGGATGGCAGTTCGACCCGGATCTCGTGGTGGTCCAGTTTGAGGCGAACGACGCGCTGCCCAGCTACCCAGGCCTAAAGCGTGAGGGAGGCGACTGGCTCATTCCGCAGCGACGTCTTCTGCCGTCTCGACTCGCGAAGGGAGCCGCCGGACATTCCGCACTCTACAAACTTCTCGTGGATGGGCTCAACCGGTTCTTGAACCGGTCCTATGACTATCCCGCGCTCCTGAAGAAGCTATCCGATCCGTCGGAGCCGACTTGGTTCGCCTTTCGCGATGCCATCCACGAAATGGCCGATTCCGCCAGCGCGCGCGCAGTACCTGCAGTCCTCATGATCTTCCCTCGCCTGGTTCCAGGCACGTGGAACGCTGGGTCCCATCCGTTGGGAGGGATCTACGAAAGGGTTCGTAACGAGGCCCGATCGGCTGGACTTTACGTCCTGGACTTGACTCCGGTCTTCGCGGCGGAGAATGGAGATCCACGTCGCTGGCATGCGACGCCCTACGACTCTCACCCCAATGCTCGGGCCAATGCGATCGCAACGGCGGCGCTTGCTCGGTATCTGACCGAGCGAGGGTTGCTGGAGCAGGCATGGCAGCACGCAGCTCAGCGTTCCGGTGAGGGGAGGCGCCCGCCGACCGACAGGCGCACGCCCTCGACGCATTAGAGTGGCTGGCTGCTGCGGTTGGAAAGCCACCCGCGGGAGCCGCCACGGAAGGCCCTCGATCATTTCGGAGTAGCTCATGCGACGGACATATGCTGGAATCTTCCTTACAGCTTTGGCGACCCTTCTCCTGGAGCTTCTCCTCATTAGAACCTTTGACGTCATCCTGAACCCCAACATGGGCTGGATGGTCATCACCTGCGCACTCTTTTCCTTCGGAGTCGCGGGAATCTACGGCACCCTGCGGCCTCCTCCCCGCGGCCCCGCGGCGAACAAGCAGTTGGCGCGTCTGGCGCTCCTGTTCGCCGCCACCACCGTACTGCTGCTGCCGGCCATTAATTGGCTGCCCTTCGAAGGTCCAGATCGCTTGCTCGTAGCACCGGTCGAACAGGTAATTGCGTTCGGCGGCTTGTATCTTGTACTGGTTGTCCCGTTCTTCTTCTCGGGTCGTATCTTCATGACCCTGTTCTCGGCGTATTCCGCCAGGATCCAATCGCTCTACTTTTGGGACTTGGTCGGCGCGGGCATTGGGTGCGTGATCCTGGTACCGTTTCTCCCGAGGATCGGGCCTGCGGGACTACTGTTCTTCGTTGCCGGCGCCGGCGTCGTGGCATCCGGGCTGTTTTCGGGCAGTCGCTCCCGCCAACTCGCTTCCCTGATAGCTGGAATGGTCATCGCGGCCTTGCCATTCGCTCAGTCATCGCAGCGGGTTCATTTCACCGAGCACCTTGGAAAGCGTGGTGTCAAGCAGGCGCGCCTCGAGGGACGGGTCGAGTTCACGCGGTGGGATCCTATTTCGAAAATCGACGTTGTCAGACTTCCGGAAGAAGACCGCAAACACATTGCTTACGATGGAGGGGGACAAAGCAGCTATTTTTACAAATTCGACGGAGATTTAGACGCACTTCGAAGAGGCATCGAAAGCGGTGACATCGATGTCGAGCAGCACTTCTGGTTCGGAGGCGTCCTCGCATCTCATTACCTGAAGCGCGATCAGGGACACAGCGCTCTCATCATTGGGAGCGCGGGCGGGCAGGAAACCGTGGCAGCGCTCATGTATGGTGCGGGTCGGGTCGACGCCGTGGAGATGGTGGGCACCGTCGTCGAACTCGGGAAGGGCAGATACGCCGGCTACACTGGGAATATCTTCAACCATCCGAACGTCAACGAGCTGGTCGGGGAGGGCCGCAGCTATCTTCGCACCAGCGACCGCAAATACGACGTCATTCAAATGTTCAGCAACCACACGAGCTCGAGCATCGCTCAGGGAACGGGTGCCATCGCACCCTCCTATCTCCAAACCGTCGAGGCATACGTCGAGTATTTCAGGCACCTCACTGACAACGGCATTCTCCAGATCAACCACCATGTTTACCCAAGGATGATCACGGCGGCGGCGGAGGCTTGGCGGTCATTGGGCCGTAGCGAGTTTCAGAAGCACGTCGTCGTGTTCGAGCGACCAAGGCGCGTGGATTACTTGCCCACGCTGCTGATCAAGATGGACCGTTGGACGCCGGAAGAGATCGAGATGCTGGAGTTCATCGCCTCTTTGGGGTCGGGGAGCGCGGGCGGCAGGATGGTGGAGAATCCGCTTCGTCCGGAGTTGAGCTTCCTGAGTCCCGATTTCTACAGCGGCAATCTCCCCGACAGCATCGCCGACAGAATGCTCTTCCGGGTTACGCCCGCGACCGATGACCTACCGTACTACAACTACCTGAGGAAGACGATTGCTGAGGTCGAGGCGAACAGCCGCACCTTCTTGAATTCCTCGACGGCCGGGCTTCTCAACGCGCAGGTGAGGAGATCTGTACCCATGGACCTCATCTGGTTGGTTTTGGTCGGAGTGGCTTCAATGTTTTTCGCGGTGTGCTTCATCGTCGTACCGATGTTCTTCTCGCGCGTGGGACGTATTTCTTGGCCGGGCAAGCCCGGCGTACTGCTTTACTTTTCTTGTCTGGGCGCCGGCTTCATCATCATCGAGCTCGTCCTAATACAGATGTTCATGCAGCTCGTCGGTTTCCCAATCTACGCCTACACGGTCGTGCTCTTCACGATGTTGGTGGCCGCCGGACTGGGTAGCCTATCGTCGTCCAAGCTGCGCATTTCGCCCTCTCGACGATGGACCTGGCCGTTTCTCGGCGTGGCGTTGACCGGCCTGGCGCTGCTCATGGCGCGCCCCCACCTGTTCCATTTGTTCCTGGCGTCACCGATTGAATGGCGGATAGCCGTCGCATCCTCGATGGTGTTTCCGCTCGGGTTTTTCCTCGGAATGCCGTTTCCACTCGGCATTCTCCTGATCGAGCGCATGCCTTCCGGTGCGGTCGCTTGGGCGTGGGCGATGAATGGCCTTTTCACGGTCGTTGGCGGCTTGCTAAGCGTGATCCTGTCGATGCACATCGGGTTTCAGCGCAGCCTGCTGGTCGCGTTAGGTTTCTACGGCTTGGCGGTTGCGGCCTTCTACGCTGTCAAGCGTACAACCATCCAGCACGTCGACGGCGCCGGGCAGCCGGAAGCGGACGTGGAGCTCAGACAAATGGCATAGTCCAGTCGGCTACGGCCTGTGCCGATTGCTCGCCGTCCGTCAGTTGACGGCGCCGACGTGACGCTTCTACCATTCTCCATGAGCGCCCGCACGTTTAGCCGCATCGGCCAAGTATCAAACAGGGTAATCGAGCGTCGTCGCGGCCCTGGTTTATCCGCAATCGGCAGTCGGGATCGATGACGAAGCGGAGGAGGCTGCGCGAGGGGCTCACGTTCGACGACGTTCTTCTCGTCCCCCGACACTCGACGGTGCATCCCTCCCAGGTAGACGTTTCGACCCGGCTGACCAGGAAGATTCCCCTTGCCATTCCTCTCGTTTCGGCCGCTATGGACACGGTGACCGAGTATGCCATGGCGATCGGCATCGCACGCGAGGGGGGAATCGGGATCATCCACAAGAACATGTCCATCGACGCACAGTGCGCGCAGGTCGATCG
>JARRLJ010000206.1:0-5644 GCA_037387025.1 Gemmatimonadales bacterium | reverse complement strand
CGCTTGGTGTTTCGGGCACCGGGAAACATTCACAGGTTCGCCATTATCTGGAAAAGCACGCAGAGCAGCGCCCTCCACCACCCGACCTCTGCTACGTTCACAACTTCGAGAAAGCTTCGGAGCCTAGGTTACTTGCGCTTCCCACCGGCGCGGGAATCGAGTTTAGCAGGGACATGGAGACCCTAGCCGCGGCGCTACAGACCGCACTCATCAGGGCATTCGAGAGCGAAGAGTTTCAGACTCGCAGCCAAGTCATCGAAGAAGAATTCAAGGAACGTCCTCGAGAGGAACTGAGGGAGATAGAAGAACGAGCCAAGGTGGAGGGGCTCGTTTTGTTGCGCAGTCCGGTTGGAATGGCCTTCGCTCCCACCAGAGACGGAGAAGTGCTATCGGGTGAAGAGTTCAAGGAACTGCCCGAGGACGAACAAGAAGCAATCGAGCGGAAAGTCGAAGCTTTCCAAGAGGAGACTCAACAGGCCTTACGGCAAATGCCCAGTTGGGAAAAGGAACGTCACAACCGAATGGTGGAACTGGAGCGTGAGATAGCGAACCTTGCGGTAGGCAACCTGGTAGATGAGGTAAGGCGCAAGTACCATATGCTGCCCGAAGTGCTCGATCATCTGGAGGCCGTACAACAAGACGTCATCGGGCGCGCCAAGGAGCTGGTGGAACCTGATACCGGATCCCCGGCTGCGGTATTCGGAATCGAAGCCGCGAGACCAGCGGACAAAAGAGGTCCGTTGACGCGATATCACGTGAACTTGATAGTCGACCACAAGGGCACCAGAGGCGCTCCTGTGGTGTTCGAAGACAATCCCACCTACGACAATCTGATAGGTCGTATCGAGCACACCGCGCAGTTCGGGGCGCTCAGCACTGACTTCAGCCATATCAAGTCGGGAGCCCTACACCGTGCGAACGGCGGCTATCTGATGGTTGATGCGCACAAACTGCTGCGTTCTCCATATGCCTGGGACGCGCTGAAGCGGGCCTTGCAGTCCGGCAAGCTCGGCATCGAGTCCATCGGCCAATCGTTGAGCATGGTGAACACGGTGTCGTTAGAACCGGAGTCTCTGGATCTCAAAGTGCAGGTGGTCCTCCTGGGCGAACCCGACCTGTATTACATGCTCTGCCGTATGGATCCCGACTTCGAGGAGTTGTTCAAAGTAGCTTCGGACTTTGCGGAAGTGATGGATGCTGACGAAGACAATCGAAGAGGATACGTTCGGTTGCTCGCCATGCTGGCACGCAAGGACGGTCTGAGACCGCTGGATCGCACCGCTGTGGCCCGGTTGCTGGAGCACAGCAGTCGTCTGGCGGGAGATCGGGACAGGTTCACCGCTCGCGTGGGTTTGCTGCATGACGTCCTCAGGGAAGCGGATTACTGGGCGGGCACTATGGAATCACGCATCATCAGCACTCAACACGTGCAGCGAGCCATCGATGCCCATATTCACCGTGCAGACCGCATCCGTGAGCGAGTCCACGAATCAATCGAGCACGGCACCATCATGATCGACGTCGACGGTACAAAGGTTGGCCAGGTCAATGGCCTAGCGATGATCTCCACAGGCAACTTCGCCTTTGGCAGGCCGACCCGCCTGACGGCCCGCGTCCGTATGGGTAGCGGGGACGTCGTTGACATCGAGCGTGAAGTCGAACTCGGGGGACCGATTCACTCCAAGGGGGTGTTGATCTTGGCCTCCTACCTCGGTGCGCATTACGCACCGGACTGCCCCCTCTCACTCTCTGCAAGCCTCGTGTTCGAGCAGTCGTATTCCGGTGTCGAGGGAGACAGTGCGTCAGCGGCCGAGTTGTTTGCGCTCCTATCAGCCATCTCCGGCGTTCCTGTCAAACAGGGTCTAGCCGTAACTGGTTCGGTGAACCAGCACGGCGAGATACAAGCCATCGGAGGCGCTAACGAGAAGATCGAAGGTTTCTTCGACGTATGTCACGCCAAGGGATTGACCGGCCAACAGGGCGTGATCATACCGGCGGCCAACGTGCGTCATCTCATGCTGCGAAACGACATCGTGGATGCCGTATCGGCCGGGATGTTTCACGTCTTTCCCATCGCGACCGTGGACGAGGGCATAGCGTTGCTCAGCGGCATGCCCACGGGGGAACGGGACGAATCGGGAGAATACTCTGAAGGGAGCATCGATCGGTTGGTGGAGGCGCACCTCCTAGAAATGGCTGAGAAACGGAGATCATTCTCGGCCGACGCCAAGTCCGGCAACTCTCAGCAGGGTGCCGGAGACTGAGTTGGCAATGGAGATCAGACGCATTGTAATTGCAGTAGATGCTTCGCCCACTAGCCAGGCGGCCATCCAGGCGACAGCTGAGCTGGCCGCTGCTTGGGGAGCGGAGCTGTTGGGCATCTTTGTTGAGGACGTAAACCTGTTACGCATGGCTTCGCTGCCATTCGCTAGCGAGGTGGGCTCGCACTCCGGCAAGTTCCGGCGCATTGACCCCGACAATCTAAGACGCCAACTGCGTTGGCAGGCCGAACGAGCACGGCGAGAACTCGAGAGTGCCGCGCGCGCGCTTGGAGTGACGGTCGTATTCCGGGTAGCGCGCGGCAGAGTCAACGAGGAACTCTTGGCTGCGCTCTCAGAAGCCGATCTATTGAGCCTCGGTAAGGGAGGCAAGACACTTGCCGCCCGTTTGGGTCTGGGATCCACAGCCCGGGCCATAGCAGCGGGCGCTAGCGGACGCGTTCTCTTGCTTTCGCACGTCTCGCGTGTCGCGGGGCCTGTGGTGGCAGTATATGATGGGTCTCCGTCCGGAGAGCGAGCGTTGGCATCGGCAATGGAGCTGGCTCGGGGCCTGAAGACCGACCTGACGGTACTGTGTTTGGCGGAGACACGTGAACGCGCGCAGGAGTTGGCGACACGGGTCGAAGAGGCTACGGAAGACTTCCAGCGAATCCGCTGTCGGCATTGTACTACCGGCGACGTTCCGGATCTTGCGAGGATCGCACGGTCTTTCGGAGCCAACGCAATGGTAGTGCCTGCAGGGGGTGCAGTCCTACGAGACGAGACGGTGGAAGATCTATTGAAGAGTTTTTCGGGTCCGGTGCTTATTGTTGCTGACCGGAGCTAACCCGATTGCTCGTTCGTCAAATCAACCCCGTGCAGCTGCTTGAATCGCTCATTGAACGCCGCACCGCAAACGTCACACAACGTGTACGGTTCCGGAATATCATCAAGACACAAGGAGCAAGACTGCGTGCCGCCGTTCGTCCTGAGTTCAAGTCTCTGAGGCCAGAGAGCTCGCAGTGGCAGGTTTTCTTTACTCGGCCTGCTCCCGTCACCGTTACCTTCCTCTAATTCATATTCCCGCCACGACAGCTCGGCATCCATGAAACTTTGGAGTAGTTGTGCCTCCGACTCATGAAGCCGTTGCATTCGCTCCTCCTCTTCCGGCGTCAACGCGCTCACTCGAAGTTTTCGGTATACGTTGTTCACTGCGCGCGATTCCTCTATGTCAAACGAGCTTACCTGATGACCCTCACGGCATGAATGAATTTGTTTTTCTTGCGTTTTCAAATCTGTGAAATCCGTCACTGCTCAGTGTGGTATACTGACCTAAACGTGTTTGTGACTTGTACCACTGTGGTGGAACTGAAGCACCGGTCGAGTGTCTGTTTAGGTGTAAAGTATGCTTGAGTTTTTGTCTTGCACTGATGATCTTTGTAGTTGTACAACGTAGAGACGGTGTATAAAACCGTGAACTAGGTGGCGGCAAAATGACACTATCGATATTCCTACTACTCGTGGCCGGTTACTCTCCGCTGCAACTAGATCAATCCACGTGTTGGAGAGATACTGGCATGAAGGAACTGTATAGTTCGTTTCAGCAGGTTGAGGATATCCAACAGTTAGCCAAAGCACAGGAATGTGAGGTCCTGGCCATCACCTGGCAGGTGAAACTGCTACCGGAGCGCCATAACCTCATGCTGTGGGATTCCAAAAGACAAGAAATGGTGAGGGTCCAACTGGATGCCACGGATGTAAAATGGGAGGTTTGTGCAACCGTGTCGCGCGGTGACATTCTCACGCGGGATCCGGTCGATTTGTGCGAGTATGTGAAGAAACAAGCCGGCGAGGGGAGGGCCCCATTATCCGATGCCGCAAGAGGACTAATCCGCGTCAATGCGGGCAGCATCTTTGGACCGGTGCTCTAGCACGTAGCCGACAAAAGAGGAGGGCCGCCGCCTGACGACCCTCCAGATGGTTGCCTGCATCCTGCGTACTGGATCAGGCTACTACCCGCAACAAGTGCTGCTACTGTATCAGGTACGGTAGATGAGTAGCGAGTGCGGCTCAGTGACCGGAATCACATCGGCCTGCCAATCGGTTGCATGAGGGAGCCTGGCACCGCAGATTGTCCACCGGCACATCATGAGCAAGAATTCGATCACCCCAGTTACGTTCTCGCCGGAAGAAAGGCGCACGATCGGCCAGGCTCTAGGGGCTGGCGAGAACGTTCCGCTCTGCCCGAGATGCGGAACTGGTCTGGAGGTGGAGAAATCAACCCGCAGAGTAGGATCGAGAAGCAGGCCAGCGCATTTCACGTCCAGTGTAAGCCTTGCCGCCGTATGGCTTTCATCACCGACATTGAGTGACACCCGCCGCACCTGAATCGACCGATCGAAATGAACCGGCAAGAAAAATCACCGCGCCAAGCCGGCGCGGTGATCGAATCATCGGACGGAGACCTACTCCCGCCCGACGTCGTGGCTGGACCGCCTTAGGCAGCCGTTCGCCGATCGTCTCCCGCGCGTCGGTCGTCCCCGGTTCTTTGCCCCACCGGCAGAACTGCCCTCTGAATTCGACGATCAACCAGCCGCCGGTCACGCCCCAGTCGGCGATCAGCGGCCCGTTCCCGCTCTGTAACCTTCTGTCCCTTACTCATTTGTACCCCCCTGAGAGCGGCTGAAACGGCCTCACGACTACACAATTAAGATGAATTTTCTGTGAAATTAACATGAAGACGTAGGCTGGCGCAACAACGTCCCCCCCTCCGGGCACCGCTCCGGCGCCCCGATTGACTCTCAATTGACTAGGTCCGTTTAGTTTCTCGGACACACGAGTTTGGCCGTGTCGTTCCAGCGGCCGGGAGGGGTTTGTATGCCTGAAGAGGCCGTGTCGCAATTCCTCAACCGGATAACCCAGATCAGTGCGGTCCAGTCAGGTGCCAAGTATGGGTTTGCCCTCGAGTATCTGGAGATGAACGAGGAGGAACTGCTGAACGTGCTGGACGAGTTTCAATCGCCGAATTGCGGGTCCGGAGCCAGACGAGCTCTTCACTGCACGGACGTCCCGGACGGGGATGCTATCAGCCGAGCCACCGTTCTCCGCAGGATCCTCGGTCGGGTAACGTTGGCCAGCTGACCCGGGCCGATAGCTCAAACCTGGCGACTTGCGTGGGGAATGGTCCGGGGAGCCCTCGGTAGCGAGTGCTCAGAAACGCGACGCCCCGAACGCAGCCGGACGTTCGGGGCGCTATTGAGGCTGTTTCTCTGCCCTACCCTCCGAACGACATCGATTGGCGAATTCGCATAGCCACCGGCTTACCCTCGAACTCCGCCGGCTTGTAGGCGGCACCAAGGAACATGTTCGTCACTGCCTCATTGAGG
>JARRLJ010000205.1:0-4584 GCA_037387025.1 Gemmatimonadales bacterium | reverse complement strand
AAGATGGCGTCGTCCGGGAATGGTCAGATGATGGTCAGTTGGTTCTGGAGCGTCCGCTTAGGGGAGGCAAGAAGGACGGATTGGAGCGGGAGTGGTTTGCCAACGGAAGGCAGAAGAGTGAGTCCACTTATGAGATGGGCTCACTACAAGGCGTCCGTTCCTTGTGGTATGAGAACGGGAACAAGAGACTGGAACGAAGTTTCGTCGATGGGAAGGCCCACGGCCCAACGACTGAGTGGTATGAGAGCGGCATGCTCAAGAGCCAGGCCACTTGGAGGACCGGGAAGCCGGACGGGCCGTACACCGAGTGGTACGAGAGCGGGCAGCGCAAGATCGAGGCTGTTTACGAGGCGGGAAGGGTGACGGATATCCAAATGTGGGACGAAAGAGACGGGAGACGGGAGACGGGAGACGAGAGACGAACGCCCAATCCTTCCGCTGATTCCGGGGTGGCAGGGAGGGTTCCGCTCCCCGCTCCCGGCTCCCCGCTCCCTGTCTGAAGGAACACACGCCGCTGTAAGCGGCTGCGGTGGGCCGAGCGACGGGTTTACTCGTTCGCCCTATTCGCTTGGCACAAGGTGAATGTGACCAGCTTCACGCCATGGTGGCTATCTCGCTTGACGCCGGAGCAACCGGCAGCCGCACTGCAAAAGTACTGCCCCTACCGACTTCGCTCTCCACGGTGATCGACCCCTCATGCCTCGCGATGATGCCATATGCAATTGCCAGTCCGAGCCCGGTGCCTGTGCCGGCTTGAGTAGTGAAGAACGGATCGAACACCCGGTCGACCTGATCCGGAGGAATGCCGCGTCCTGTATCCGCAACGCTCACCTCGACCTGTCCGTCTTCCGTTCGTACGCTCGTAATCGTCAGAGTGCCTTGCTCGTCCATCGCATGAACGGCGTTGACGATGATGTTGAGGAACACCTGCTGTAGTTGAGAGCTGTCTCCCAACACTAGAGCGGGTTCCAGACTAATATGTCTGACGACCCGAATGTTGAAGAAAGACGCCTGGTGCTCGATCAGCGCCAGAGTGGATGAGATCACATCGTCCAGGTTCACGTGTTGGGGAGTCATTTCGGACTGGCGCGAGAAGTCGAGCAACCCTTTCACGATCTCCTTGCAACGCTGCGCCTGCGTTACCACCTCCTTCAGGTTAGGTGCCCGGGGGTCGTCGTCGGCCGTCTCCTCCAGGGCGAGCGCGGTAAGTGCCAAGATTCCACCCAAGGGATTGTTGATCTCGTGGGCGACCCCTGCCGATAGCATGCCCAAAGCAGCAAGTCGCTCTGCCTGCGCCATGCGCGCTTGCATGGCCACGAGCTCATCGGTTCGCTGTTGGACCTTCACCTCCAGGGTGTGCCCCCATGTTTCGAGATCACGCTTCATGGTGCGGAGGCTGCCGAGCATGGTACTGAACGAGGCGGTGAGCTGTCCAAGCTCGTCCGGCGCCGGCGGAGGAAGCCGGCAATCGAAGCGACCGGCGGCAATGTCCTGAGTGGCCGACACCAATTCGGCTACGGGTCTGGTCACACTTCTGACAATGAAGTAGCTGATGACCATGATTGCCACGAATCCGATCGTTGCAACAACGAGGAATGAGACGATCACACGATTGCGCAAAGCCGTGTACTGTTTCTCGAGCAGGCCCACGTACAGCATTCCAATGATGTTCGCGTCGTAATCGTAAATCGGCTCGTAGGCACTGAAATACCAATCGCGAACAACGAAGGCGCGGTCGTTCCACCGTTCGCCCCTGTCGAGCACGGCAGCGCGCACTTCCTCGGAAACACGCGTACCGAGAGCACGTTCGCCGTCGGCCGTCACCACCGTCGTGGCGATGCGGAGATCCCCCTGAAAGATGGTTGCCGTTCCTACCGCCTGTCCCCGGTACTGCTCCCCGGCGTAGAGAATGTCCCAAATGCCGTCGACAATGGCCAAGTTCCGGCTCAACAGCGTACCGCCGTACAATGCGCCCCGCACACGACCCAAGCTGTCTCGCACCGGGGCGCTTGCCATGAGCACCATTCCCGATCTTTCCTCACTGCGTGTGGGAGGTCCGGCGTGCGGCGTGGCCAGGAGCTGGAATCGAGCCTTGGCTGGCAGCGATGGGTGCTCATGTTGCAGGCGGTCCGCCGACAAGATTTCTGGAGCTGCGGCCGATGTGCCGGACAGGGCGGCTGCCACAACGCCCGTGGGCGGAACTGTGTCACCCACGGAACTGTGTTCAGGAACTCGCAGGGTCACCTTGCCACGCGGGTCGGTGAGGGCGAGGAAGTCGAAACCGGATTCGCGGCACAGGTAATCAAGGAAATCACGCAGCGCTAGCGAGTCCTCAGACGCACCTTGCAGCATGACCATACTGGCGGCAGCCAAGTCCACCGTTCGGCCGAGAGACTCGAGTTGCTGGTTCAGTACTGCGCGCGCGGTCAACAGGTCGTGCTCGGCGGTCCTCTGAGCTTGTTGCATGATGGACTTGGATACGATCCATGAGCCGACGAAGGATATCGCGAGCCCACCCAACGCCGAGATCACGAGATAACTCGCGATCAGCTTCGACCTGAGCGATAGTTCTCGGAACGCCATTGGAATGCGCATTCCCGGCCACCATCAGTGGACGGCGCATGAGATGCATGGGTCGAACGCACGTACGATCATCTCAAAGCGTTTGGTGAGTTCAGCGGCGTCGTTGTCAGCGAACTGCTCCCCGGCCCAACGGACGATATGTTCCACACCGGCCGCATTCATCGCTGTTGGCGTCACGACATCAGCGGCGACGACACGACCCGCGTCATCGTAGGAGAGACTGTAGAAGAGCAGGCCCCGCGGCGCCGCGAGGACAGCGGTGCCGGTGCACGCGCGCGGCTCGACTGCCGGCAGCGAGTCCGGTTCGACACCCTCTCGCAGCAGTTGCTCGACCACCTGGAGTGAGTGCTCTACATCGTACGCCAGCTCCACGAACTGGGCCAAGTTGTTGTCCAGTGGCACATGTTCGGAAGGGACGAGATGTAGTTGGTCGATCACTTCCGACGCAAATCCCGTTATCCTGTGACCGTTTGTCTGCAGCCGTGCCAAGGCGCCGACCATGAAGGGCGCGCCATCGCGTTTGCTGTGCTTGGCGTGTGAATAGGGCACCGCGTATTCGTTCGTGATTGCGTGATAACCCAGCGCTGACACCGCCTCCGAACATCCGTCAGAAGTGATGACGATATCGTCTGACCCCGCATACCCATAAACAGTTGGCGATCTAGTTGCAGCAAAGGCTACGTCGGCTCGACAGCTTACGTACCGAGGCAATGAGACGACCACAGGGAGAATATTGTAGCAGTCCCGCAGGCCTTCCTCGAGCCGATCGCGCAACAACACGAGTTGATCCGTGCTCGGATAGCAACTGAACCCCCCGATGACGGGCGTAACGGGATGGATCGCGCGCCCGCCAACAGTCTCCTGAATTAGGTTACCGAGCTTCTTGAGTCGCAGCCCTGCCTGCGCGACGTTCCGGTGATCCGCCGCCATCTTCATTGCATCCGCGTAACCGAGATAGTCGGGCAGTACGAGTAGGAACAAATGCAGGGCATGGCTCTCGACGTTTTCGCCCCGCAGCAAGAGATCCCGGAACAACTCGGCCTGTGGGCTCGGCCGGACCCCGAACGCGTGCTCTGTGCATTCGATCGCAGCAAGGCAGTGAACAGAAGAACAAATGCCGCAAATACGCGAACAGATTGGCGCCACATCCTGATAAGGCCTGCCGACCACGAGCCCTTCCAACAGGCGCGCGCCCTCTGTGATCTCGAACTTCACATCCTTTACGCGATCGTCTTTCCAGTCGATACGCAGGCTGCCGTGTCCCTCGATACGGGCGATATGATCCAACTCAATCCGTCGCCGCATGGTGCGCCTCCAGTTCGAGCGAGGGATTGCTTTCAATTGGTCCGAATGTCCGGAGTTTCATCATGGCCTCGTGGAGTTCGATGCCATGCTCCTCGAACAGGGCCAGGGCCGAAGTCACGTTGGCGTCGGGGAGTAGCCCCCGACACCCGATGCACGGTACCCCCAGTGTCGGACAGCGAGCATTGCAGCCGGCTGCGGTCAAGGGACCGAGACAGATCTGCACACCGTCATTCATGAGGCACTCGTTTTCTCTCATCTTGCACTCAGTGCATACGGAATAGTTCGGTGGAAGAGGCGGATTGTTCTGTAACAAGTGCGCCAGCAATGAGAGGAACTCGTCCTTCTCTATGGGACACCCGGGTAGCTCGAAGTCCACTTCCACCACCTCTGACACGCTGAGCGCCGGAATGCTGTCGTATTCGCTCGCTGTTGCACCGTAGATCCTTTCCAGGACTTTCTCGCGGTGGACGCGGCGATCCAGGGTTGGTATGCCGCCAGATACGGCGCAGGACCCGATGGCGATGAGAATGTCTGCACGCTGCCGGATCGCTCGCAGGTTTGCCTCATCCTGGTTGCTCAGCACGGCTCCTTCGACGAAGGCTACATCTAGTGTACAGACCTTATCATTGGCGGACGACGCCATCACGAAATCGCGGAGGTCTACGAGCTGTGAGATCTCGAGCAGTTGGTCCTCGC
>JARRLJ010000204.1:0-4586 GCA_037387025.1 Gemmatimonadales bacterium | reverse complement strand
CGAATAGCCAAGGCGGCCCAGCCGGAGCTGGTCGACATCGATTGGCAGCTGGCCGAGCTCCACGCACAGATCGGTGATCTGGAGGCCGCTGAAAGGCTCGAGCCGGAGCCCGGAATCGCCCAATTGTTCTACAGCCGGCGCTACGGCGAGCTGATCGACACCGCGGAGCTTCTACTGTTGGACAATCCGAACGACATACATCTTTACCACCTGCTGGCGTTCGCCTACAACACGCAGGGTTACTACGCGGAGTCGAAGAGGCTGCTGGAGCTGGTCGGCCTCCCCGACCGCATAATGTCCGGGGTCATCAGATCCATCGACCAGGAAGCGGCGTTCACCTACGTCGACGCGCTTCGCGCGCTCGGCCAGGCCGCCGAAGCCCAGCAATATCTGACGGCAACGCAGCCGTTGGTAAAACGTGGCATCGACACCAGGATTGGTACGAGTTGGTGGGGCAACGTGTATATGGCCTGCGTCCACGCTTATGTGGGCGAAGAGGATGAGCTGTTTTCCTATCTCGAACGCTTACCACAGAGCCCGGGACTGGTGTCGTACCCCGTCCTGAGGGATCAGCGCTGCTTCCAGCCCTACATTGCCAACAGCCGCTATCTGGATGTCGTTGCGCAGATCGAAGCCAGAATGGCCGACCAGCGCGCCAAGGTGCGCGCTCTCACCGATCCGGAAGCCGGCGCTACGTAGGCCTTGTTTGTTAGAGGCTCGCTAAAAGGCGCGCGAGATTCCGACGTTCAACACCCAATCCGCCTTGTGGACCACATCTGCCTGAATCGTGCGGAAAACAGCAGCGCCAACGCGGTTCTTACTGCCCAGGTAAAAGTCGAAACCCAAGCCGGCGTTCGTATAGCTGTGCTTGACGAGACGGTCGTGCTGGAACCACTTCTCAGAAGTCGTATCAGTGTCCTGAAAATCCCCCGGGAACCCCAGTCCGTTTCCTTGTTTAGTCATGACAAACGCACGACCCACCATACCCCTGCCGAAAAAGTAGCCCGTCTCGAAGAACGCGCGCCAGTGGTTGATGTTCACGCCGAGCGTCTCCTCAACGAAGACGTAGCTCGGATCCAGGCGGAAGTAAAAGTCGGAAAAAGGAGGCCGGTAGACCAGGCGGGTGCCGAATTCCACGCGCCACAGATTCTGGCCCACGGCAGCATGTCCGAAGTGCGGATAGTCGTGGCTGGGCAAGCCGTAGTAGACGAAAGGCTCGACCAACCATTGGTCGCCATCCAGCACCCGATAGGAGACGCCCAGCAGAAAATCCTGGAACGCCATGTGGTAACTGCCGTCGTCGATGAACTTGTCGGGTTTCGGCGGGTCGATGAGGTCCGGCCGGTGCGGCCCGGGACCCTGGTACCGCTTGCGCACGAGAGGAATACCAAAGTGAAGCGTGGTCCTGGTGCCGATCCGGTAGGCAAGCTCGAAGTTCAGGGACTGTGTATCCACAGTACCGATGTCGATTTCGCCCGTATCGATCTGCATACGGTGGACCTTAATCTGCTGGTAGTAGAGCGACCAATAGCCCTTATTCTCTTCAGCAACAGCGGGCGCTGCCAAGCTGGAGACCACCATGGCCCCCACCAGTACTCGAGTGATCATGTCCCTGTCCTACGCGCGCTGGCTTTTCAAGGTACGGTGGATAGACCGCAAGAAATGCTTTATCGAATCACCCGTGGATAACGCATAACGCGTAATGTCCTTGGCAGCAGCCTCCTCGGGCGTATTCTTCTGCGCGACCGGCAGATAGCTGACATTGGACGCGACGCTTCGCATCTGTGCCTCCACAATCTGCCGTTGCGCGAACAGAGTCATGACGATGTCGAAGTCACCGTCTGCAAGCACTGCACCGATCTCATTCGCATCCGCAACGATCCGAACATTGTGGCCCGCCGCCGCGAGACGCTCCGCCAGAATCAGCTCACCTTCCGTACGCGCGACAATAAGGATCTTACCGGGCAGGGGCGCCGTGTAATCGCGGAACGTCACGCCCTTGCCAACGTGAAACAGGCTCTCTCCGCACGCAGGTGCAGCCCCACTCATGAAAACCAGCACGGCTCCGACGACGACACTGGCCATTTGATTGAACATTCGCTTGAACATGGCTCGTCTCTCCCCAGAGTGAGCGGTCATAGTGTACCAGGGTTGGCGCGGATTTAGGCCCCGCCGCTTTGATCTGTCTGTCTTATGCATAAGCGCCTCCTGCCTTAGCTGGCTGCTGATCGCAAACCGCCGCGATTCCATCCGCCTCGATGAGGAGCGCGGCTTCGGGGCCGGGTTGCACCTCGGTTTCCTGCCGTCGCCAAGGCTGGCTTTCCAACGTTGCCTGTATGCGTTCCATCTGTTCCTTCAACTTCGCCAATTCCTGGCGAAGTTCCTTTTCGTCGCTCTGCCGGGCGCTCAACACGACAACCTTGTGCGCCAGGAGCTCCAATTGTTCCTCCAGGGCAATTGGATCCGAGATTTCGGGATCTGGGGGCGCCTTGGCTCCCCATGAATCAAGCGCGAGCCATAAGCCTCCCCCGGTCAGAATCAGTCCACCCGCAAGTGCGGTCAGCGCCTTCTTCATCCCCCACCGCCCGATCTTATCCGACAAAACCGAGTACATCGCCGTGCTCCATGGTTCCCGAATCTCGTTCCGCCCAGGCCGGAACAGCTGAAAAAGTAGGACTTCCGGTCCCCGTTTACATGAAGAAACGGTGAAATTTGCCGAAATCACCCCTCTGTGCGAGGTTGGTGTCGTCTACGACACAGGTTGAATGGGGGAATTGGGCACGAAAAGGCTAGCCAGGCCTACAATGGGTCTGTTCCAGCGGAGGTACGCACGTGAAAGCTGCTGCCAAAGTGCTGATGGTGAACTGCGTGGGTGTCATTCCCAACGTCGGCCTGCATGGCGCTATGCCTTCCTCCGGCCAGACTGCGACGAGCGCCGCTGACAGTGAGCTTCTGCGGACAACGACCAGCGGCGACGTGAAAGGCTTCGTGGGCAATCACGGCGCCCACACCTGGCTCGGAGTTCCGTTTGCCAGACCTCCGGTGCAGACCCTCCGATGGCGGGCACCCCAACCACCTCAACCATGGCGGGGTGTTCGGCAAGCGGTGGCGTTGGGCGGCAGATGCCCCCAATTCGCCAGGCCCCTTGGTGGCGAGGCGCAGCCGGATGGATCGAGGCTTCTCGGCCGTGAAGATTGCCTATATCTGAACGTCTACGCGCCCGCGAGTGCCCGACAGCGGCCAGTCATGCTCTGGATCCACGGCGGCGGCGCTACCAGCGGACATGCCGGCAGCTACGACGGTTCCCGGCTGGCCACCTCCCAGAACGTAGTAGTGATCACCACCAACTACCGCCTCGGGCTGTTCGGCTGGTTCGCGCATCCGGCCTTGGCGAACGGCGATCCGAGGGATGACTCGGGAAACTACGGCACCCTCGACATCATTCGGGCCCTGGAGTGGACGCTCGACAATATCTCTGCCTTTGGTGGAGATCCGCAGAACGTGACTGTGTTCGGGCAATCTGCCGGCGCCGCCAACGTCCTCTCGCTGGTGGCCTCACCCCTCGCCAAGGGCCTGTTTCACAGAGCTGTCGTTCAGAGCGGTAGTTTGCAGCTGACGCCGATGGAGGCCGCCACCCGTTTTGCTGGCGAGCTCGGTGACGTCAATAGTGCCCCTGAAATCGTCAATGCGCTGCTGATGGCAGACGGTATGGCCGAGAGTCCGGATGCCGCCCGAAAGCTCCAACAGGACATGACTCGGGACGAGATCCGCAACTATCTATACGCCAAAAGCGCGGAGACGATCATGGCATCGGTCGATCTGTTCGGAGCGCTGGACGACAGCGCTCCCCCGGTTCTTCTCGCGGACGGCTACGTGCTCCCGGCGATGAGCACAGCCGAGATTTTCGGTGACTCCAGCCACCACAACCTCGTACCGATCATTCTCGGTTCCAACCGGGACGAACCCACTACCTTCATGGCCGGCAATCCAAAACACTTCGACCCAGGCTCCGATGGTCTTCAGCTGAAGGACGCGCCGCGCTATCGGCGCGAGGTGAAGTACGGGGCACTGGCCATTAGAGAACGCGGCGTGGATCGTATGGCGGCGTTCATGAAAGCCGCCGGCAACCCAAACGTCTATGCCTATCGCTTTGATTGGGATGAGGAAGGAGTCGTGGAAGGCGTCGACATGAGCGCGATCCTGGGTGCCGGCCATGGGCTGGAGATCGCATTCGTGTTCGGCACCTTCGACCGTGGCAGTTTCAGGAACTTCTACGCGAACAGCCCCGACCGGGAGGCGCTGTCCGATAGCATGATGTCCTATTGGAGCCAGTTCGCCAGCGCGGGAAATCCGGGAAGGGGCCGCGATGGGCGGTTGCCGCAGTGGCTGGCCTGGGAAACCAATGGCAAGAGTGCCCTGATCCTGGACACGCCATCGGATCAAGGCATCGCCATGACCGACCAGGTGCTATCGGTTGCCAGCATCAAGGCGACATTGGCGGCCGATCCTGATATCACCGATCCTCGAGAGCGCTGTACCTACTATATGAAGGCCTTCGGCGACGGTCCTCATTTCGACCCCGAGGA
>JARRLJ010000203.1:0-8347 GCA_037387025.1 Gemmatimonadales bacterium | reverse complement strand
CACCGGCTGACTCGAAGCTCCGCGGTACGTCAAAGCTCGCAACGAAGAGGTCTGCCCAGCCATCGTCGTTGTAGTCCCAGAAGAACACGGGGAAACTGAACACTGGGTCCTGCACTCCGGCCGCAGCCCCCACCTCCTCGAAGCGCCAGGTCTCCAGCGTGTTGCCACCCCGATTGAGATACAGTCTGTTGGGCTGATCCAGCACCGATAAGTACAAGTCGATGAGCCCATCGTTGTTGACATCGCCCCACGCCGCCGCCTTTACAAACTCGAACACGTCGATTCCTGCGCGTACGGCGATTTCGGTGAAAGTCTCGTCGCGGTTGTTCACATAGAGTTCACAGCGGCCCGAGCCCCCGCCGTTTTCTCCTCCTTCGTTACCGATGAAGATGTCGAGCCAGCCGTCGTTGTTGAAATCTCCCCACGCCGCCGTCTGCGTCGGGTGTCTGGACACAAAGCCCGCACGGGCCGCGACGTCTTCAAACGTTCCATCGCCGTTGTTCCTGAGCAGGGTGTTCGGGTGGTTCCCTTCGGCACCGAGCCAGCCACCACGAACGATGAACACGTCCACGAAGCCGTCATTATTGTAGTCCGCATGGAAAGTATTCAAACCACCCACCAGACCATTCAGACCCGAAGCTCCCGTGTGATCGATGAAACCACCAAGGCCGTCGGCGAAGAAGAGATGCATCGGATCGTTCAATCCCCGCGCGGTTGCCAGAACATCGAGGAAGCCGTCGCCGTTGAAATCCTCCACGGAAAGGCCACCGGCGATGCCGTCCACGTCCAGCGCCAGCGTCGGGGCGATGTTCCGGAAGCGAGGGACCTCCGAATTCGGGCTCGGTTCGAGTCCCGCAATGAGGACGTCAGCAGGAACATCCTGAGGATACTCTCCCAGCGTCATGTGGGCGATGTTCAGCAGCCACCGTGATTGTAGGTCGTCGGGATAGCGATCGAGAATCTGCCGATACAGTGAGATTGCGTGGCGTGATCCCCGCTCCCTGGTGTACATGGCACTCGCAGAGAGCGGAAGAATGGATGCGCCGGCGGGGTCGTTCATACGATTCTGTTCTTCCCCCAACCGGAGATACGCAATAGCCAGAAGCTCGAACACTGGCGTTGTCGTCTCCGACACCACCCTACCCCTCGGACCGAGATCCTCGATCACACGCCCCAGCTCGACGATGGCGGTTTCGGTCTCGCCAGCGGACAGCAACTCCGAAGCGTAGCGATAGCGGGCCATGGACTGGTCGGAGCCGGTGGTGCGCGCGACTTCCGCGTGCAGCAACTCTGCTCGCTCCCGGTTCAGATGGCCGTATCGCATCGGATCTACCAACGCCGCTTGATAGATCGCGGCCAGGTCTGCGGCTGCCTGGACGGTGCCCGGCAGGGGGTCGATTTGTGGCGAGGCTTGGCGCACCTCAGATGACGTGTCTCCCTGGGGGGTCTCGCAGGCGACAGCGGCCCACGCGATGATCCAAACGATCACGCCTCGCCACATGATCCGCTCCTTACCGAATAGCCCGACCGGGTCGGTGACTTCCCCGACAGCTAGCTCTCGATGCTCTGGGAAGCTTCGTCCCAGCGGACTGGCGTCTGGCGGAAGAACGACTCATTGGCCATATGGCAAGCGATGGCCGCATGGTTACCGAAGACCGCATCCTGCACAACCGCTTGTCGCGTCTTCACGGCCTCAAAGAAGCGCCAGAGGTGTGGCCTGAGATCGTCCCAGTCCTGTCCACGATATGCGGTGGAAGCTTCCACCGGCTCACTGCCCGGTTGAGGATCGTGCTCGGCATGCCACTGCTCGAAGTACTCGTCGCGCAACCTGCCCGGAAATGCATTGGCGTAGTAGCTCGGCGATTGGTCCTCTCCCACCTGCGGCGCATGAGCGAGCGTTTGGCCGGTGGCTTCGAGAATTCCCTTCTGTCCCATGAAGCGGTCGACCTCCGGAGTTTGGGTGCCCAGGCCGAGCCGAACGAACACGGGTACGCCGTGATAATCAAACAGCACTGAGTGGATATCGGGCATGTTGCGGCCGTCCTTCCAGCGAACGATGCCGCCCAGCGACTGCGCCGACCGCGGAGCCTCATTCCATCCAAGGGTGAACAGCATGCCTGATATGAGATGCACCATCAGGTCACCCGCAACTCCCGTCCCGTATTCTCTCCAGCAGCGCCAGCGTGCAAAGTGGACCGGATTGAAAGGAATCCGGGGGGCCGAACCCAGCCAGGTCTCCCAGTCAAACGTCTGTGGTGAGAGGTCTGGAGGAGGCGGATACTGCCAAGCTCCGGTCGGCGTATTGCGGCCCAGCGACAACTCGACCATCGATACATCACCGATGGCTCCGTTCCGGTACAACTCGTTGGCCTTGGCACATAGCGCCGAGCTGGTGCGTTGTGAGCCTATCTGCACGATACGATCGTACCTGCGTGCGGCTGCTACCATGGCCACACCGTCGGACGCCGTATGCGACATCGGCTTTTCACAGTACACGTCTTTGCCCGCGCTCACGGCATCCACGACGACCTGACGGTGATGGTGGTCGGGCACCGCAACGATGACGCAATCGATGTCGCTCCGGTCGAGCAGGTCCTGATAGCGGCGGGTGGTCGGAAGACTGGGGTCGCCCACGATCTCCTTGGCGAGCGTGTGTCGACCGTCATAGAGATCTGCGGCTGCTACGCACTCTGCTCCTAGTCCCAGCGAGGTGGGCACCAGACCAGCCCCCTCCATGCCGACCCCAATGATGCCGAAGCGGACGCCGTTACTGGCCTGAACTAGCCGGGTAGATGCATCAGCCGGCAGAACATCAGGGAGGATCGACTCGGCTGCTAGGGCTCCTCCGGCAGCCGCGACACCCCTTTGTAAGAAGTCGCGGCGGGAAAGCTGATTTCTCATGGCAAGAACCTCGATGTTGATGGCCGTCAGTTTCGGGGGGAAGACCCTTGCGGTTGATTCGGCATGGGCGACCCCCTACGGGTGCCGAATTCAACTACGATGATACGGCCGGAGCAGACCAGCGTCCATAGCGGACGGGAAGGACAGTGACCGTTTCACATGACACGACCAAGGCCACATATTGCCCTGGTGACCAGGCGCGTGATCAACCGAGTGGACCGCATGACCGGCCGCCCAGTGGCTGCTCTCTTGTTATTGCTTGGCTCGAGCGGCGCCGCGTGCCCCGCCAGCTCCGCCGCACAGGATTCCCTTTACATCGAGTCCCGTCCCGCCATGGGGACTTCCGTGGAGATCTTCCTCTACGCCGAGACTCGCAGCCGCGCAGCAGAGCTGTTTGAGGCAGCCTTTCAGGAGATCTCTCGAGTCGAGGAGGCCTTGAGCACGTACCGTTCGACCAGTGAGATATCGCGGATCAACGCCGGTGCAGCCCAGGGACCGGTGGTCACCGATCCCGAAGTCTTCGGGTTGGTCTCGACAGCACTCGAATACAGCCGGCGAACCGGCGGCGCATTCGACGTCACCGTCGGCCCACTCGTGAAGGCATGGGGTTTCTTCCGCGGGGACGGCCAGTACCCATCGACTGATGTCCTATCCGAAGCCCGTGCCAAGGTCGGATGGCGGCACGTTGCGGTCGATTCCGCCCAGCGTAGTATTCGATTCCTCACACCGGGCCTCGAACTGAACATGGGCGGTATCGGCAAGGGATTCGCGCTCGACTGCGCAGCACGAATCCTTCGGCGCAACGGCGCCGGAAGGGCGCTGCTCAGTGCAGGACAGAGCAGTTACGTGCGCTCTCGACGATACAGCTGCGCGACCAGTCGCTCTCGACGTCGGGAAGCAGCCAGCAGTATTTCGAAATGAACGGACGGCGGTACAGCCACATCATCGACCCGCGGACCGGCGAGCCGGTGACGGGGATGGCCCAGGTCACGGTGATAGCTCCGACCGCGACGGACAGCGATGCTCTGTCAACCGCGCTATTCGTGGAGGGACACGATCGAGCCGCAATGCTCATCGAGAGTATGGAAGGAACCGCCGCACTCCTGGTCACCGACGACCGCCGTGAAAAGCAGGTTATCGCCGTCCGGTGGGAGCAACCGCTTGGCTCCTCGAGTGAGTGAGCCGGCCGCATATCGATTTGAGAGGTGAAGGAATGAAGAGACGAGAGTTCGTTACCGCGTCGGCAGCCGCAGCCGGCACTTCGCTGCTCGGCCTCGACGCGATGGCCGAGACCCTTATGAAAAGCAGGGTATCGCCACAGGACGAGATCAACGTCGGCGTCATCGGACCTGGAAGTCGCGGCAAGTACATAATGCAGCTGTTCCTGCGCGTTCCCGGTGTGAGGGTAACCGCCTTGTGTGACGTGTACGAGCCGAGGTTCGCGGAGGGGCGAGAGATCACGGGCGAGGACACTCCGGCCTACAGTGACTACCGCCGGATGCTCGATGACGCTAGCGAGTTGGACGCGGTTCTCGTAGCGACACCTCTGAGCTTCCACCGTGAGCACGTGGTCGCTTCCCTGGAGCGCGGCTTGCACGTGTACGGAGAAAAGGCGATGGGTTTCACCGTGGACGACTGCAATGCAATCGTTAAGGCGACACGGGACAGCGGGCGCCAGTTTCAAACCGGGCTGCAGTACCGCTACGCACCGTGGTATCGTGAGGCAATCGAGCGGATCCGGAATGGCGAAATCGGACGGGTCACGCACGTTTACGGCTACTGGCACCGCAACTACAACTGGCGCAGACCGGTTCCGGACCCGTCGCTCGAGCGGCTGATCAACTGGAGGCTCTACAAGGAATTCTCGGGCGGACTGCTAGCAGAACTGGGCTCACATCAAATCGATGTCGCCAACTGGATCTTCGATGAGGTTCCGACAAGCGTGATCGGGACCGGTGGGATTACGTTCTACCATGACGGCCGAGAGACCTTCGACAACGTGCAGGCCGTGTTCAACTATCCCAGCGGAGGCACCCACGTCTTCAGCTCTATCATCGGGAATCACAACGTTGGATACCAGCTCAACATCTATGGTACCGGGGGCACCGTGAAATTGACGCTCGAAGACGGAGCCTTTTACTATGAGCCGGCTCGCGCCAACTCTGCCGTGCCGGAGGATCTGATCGAACGCGGTGTGCACACGAGTGCGACGCTGAGCACGAGCGGTGACATGCCGTATCGCGGGCCGGGTCTGCCGATCGAGATACCGGAGAACGAGGCAGGCAATCCGAACTACCTCGCCGTCGCGTCGTTCATCGAAAGCCTGCGCACCGGCACGCGCCCGTTCGCGGACGAGCAAGTCGGATGGAACTCCGCCGTCGCCGTCGCTCTTGGCAACGAAGCGATCCGCGGCAAACACTATGTCGAGTTCGCTGATTACCTCTAAAACGGGAGACGCGAGACGGGAGACGGGAGACGAGGCAGGAAATGGAAGGCCACGGTGCACGTGGGCGCCGGTATTCGAAACACCGCTCCCGTCTCCCATCTCTCGTCTCTCGTCTCTCGTGGTTCTACCGTACGACTCTCCCTGAACCAGACCCCTTCATCAGCGCTTCCACGTCAGCCCGGGTCGAATAGTTGATATCCCCCGCGATTGAATGGGCCAGGCAGGAGGCCGCTGTCGCGAATCGAACGGCCGTGTCCGGTGAACTCAGCTCAGGACAGGTGAGTGCGAAGATCAAGCCCGCCGCAAACGCGTCGCCAGCACCTACCCTGTCGACGATGTTGCGGATCTCGTAGGGACGGTACTCATCTCCTTCCGTGGGAGCGAAGTGGGACTGGTCATTCTCCACACAGTGGAGCATAGCACCCCAGTTGTTGTGTGAGGCCGAAATGCTCTCCCGCAACGTGACAGCAACCTTGCTCACGTTGGGGAACTGCTTGGCCAGCTCACGCGCCACGGCCGTGTAGTTCGTGACGCGTAAGGAGCCGGCTTCCACGTCCGTCTCTGCCGCATGGATTCCCAGGACGGCCGAGCAGTCTTCCTCGTTGGCAACAACCAAGTCGACGTGAGGTAACATCTTCCTCATCGTCTGCTCCGCCAGCTCCCGGGGCGAAACGGATGGTTCCCAACGCCACAACTTCTTGCGGAAGTTGAGGTCACATGAAACGGTAAGCCCGGCCGCCTTTGCCGCTTGCACCGCCACCAAAGTGGCATCCGCCGCCGTTCGCGACAGGGATGGCGTAATACCGGTCACGTGAAACCAGTCTGCCTCCTCGAAGATCGCGGTCCAGTCGTAGCGGTCCCCAGCGGTCAGGCTGATTGCGGATTCGGCCCGATCGTAGACGATCTGGCTCGGCCGCTGGTTGGCACCTGGTTCGAGAAAGTACAAGCCCAGCCGGCCCTCGTCCGTGCGGATTATGTATTGCGTATCGATCCCCAGCCGCTGCAGCGAGGCTACGCAGGCATCCGCAACCGGGTTTCTCGGCAGAGCGGTTACGAAGACTCCTTGCGCGCCAAGCAGCGTGAGTGAAGCAGCTACGTTGGCCTCAGCGCCCGCAAAGGTCACGTCCAACGAGCCTGGCAGTGCTTGCCTCAGACGCAGGAATCCCGGGGTCGCCATGCGCCCCATTATCTCGCCAAACGTCACCACTCTCACCGCTGCGGTTTCCACGTTGGTATCTACCTCCCTCCACCACGTACGTCATTAACGATGGACCGCGCCTGGGCGGCGCTGTTTCTTATAGCGTCCCAGTTCTCCCGCCCGACTGCTTCGCGTGGAGCCATCCATGACCCACCGACGGCTAGAACGAGCGGACTCGACAAGTAATCCCGCACGCTGTCCGGCTTGAGGCCTCCCAACGGAACGAATCGGACACCGAGGTGCGCGTATGGCGCTGCCAGGCTCTTGAGGTAGGACATCCCACCGGTTGGTTCGGCCGGGAAGAACTTCATCTCGCGGCAACCCAGTTCCAACGCCGCCTCCAGGTCGGAGGCTGTGGCGACTCCCGGTGCGAATGGGAGGCCTGCCTCCTGGGCCGCCCGCACCACGCGCGGGTTGAGTCCGGGCGCAACTCCGAAAGCGGCACCCGCCTCGGCCACCTCACGTGCCTGATCCGGCGTGAGCACGGTCCCCGCACCGGGTAGCATGTCAGGCACTTGTTCACAAATCGCCTTCAGCGCTTCCAGTGCCACTGGCGTGCGCAGAGTCAGTTCCATGACGTCGATGCCACCGTCCACCAACGCTTCTGCCAGCGGTACGGCGTGCGCAAGCTCATCCACTACGAGCACCGCGACCACCCCGCACCGTTCAACCCTCTCTAGTAGTTCAACAGGTAGCTTTGATTCCACGAGATCACCTGACTCGGTCAGCCTCAATGTATCCGCGATCCTAGATACGGCCAGCTTCAGGGGGGGTAAAGGCCGAGCACGCCGGCTGGACCACCCCCGTCCTGGACCGTATTGTATGTACTAAACGCATCCAGGCAGATGCCGGTGAGTTCGATTGCTAGAGACGGCACCCTCTACCCTCCATGCACGTCCATGCCAGCATCACCGTACCCACGGAGCGCGACATGAACCGTAACAAACTCCTCAGACTTTCCTCCATCATTCTGGTTGCCCTATTCGCTTGTAACACGGAACGAAGTGGGGACGACACCGTCAGCGAAGGCACTCAACAGACCCCCAATACCCTCACTTCCGCCGAGGAAGCGAACGGCTGGAAGCTGCTGTTCGACGGGCGCACATTCGAGGGCTGGCGCGGCCTGGGACTCGATTCGATTCCGGAAGGTCACTGGCTGATCGAAGACGGCAGCATCCGCAAGGTGGCTAGTGGAGATGTCCCGACGGCAGCCGACGGGCAGCCGTTGGAGGGCGGTGACGTCATGACCACGGGCACTTACCGCGACTTCGAGCTGGCGTTCGAATGGAAGGTCGGCCCCGGCGCCAACAGCGGTATCAAGTACAACGTATCCGAAGACATGTCCACGGCGTCGCCGCCGGTTCACGCCGCACTCGGGTTCGAGTACCAGATACTCGACGACGATCTACATCCTGATGCGCAGAACGGCCCCAACCGCACGGCCGCTGCGCTCTATGACCTCTTTCCGCCTGCGCCGAACAAGTCACTGCAACCGGTGGGTTCGTTCAACCAAGGGCGGATCGTCTTCAGCGGCGGTCACGGCGAGCACTGGTTGAACGGCGTCAAAGTTCTGGAGTTCGACCTGGGAAGCGACAGCTTCGACTCGGCGTTTGCGGCGAGCAAGTACGTGCCTATCGAAGGTTTCGCAGAGAAGCGATCGGGACACATAGTGCTGCAGGATCACGGTGATGACGTCTGGTTCCGCAGCATCAAAATTCGGGAGCTCACACCATGACCGATTCCATCGACCGCCGGAGTTTCATCTTACAGGGGAGCACGGCCGCACTCGGTATCAGCACGTT
>JARRLJ010000202.1:0-5725 GCA_037387025.1 Gemmatimonadales bacterium | reverse complement strand
CACCACCGCCGAGATCCATCAGCTGATCGAACGGCTGAACTCACTGGTGGGCCGGGTGCACGAGAGCCGGGAGCGGGAACGGGCCTTCCTCGAAGATGCCTCGCACGATCTCAGAACGCCGATTGCCGTGGCGCGCGCAGAGCTCGACCTGGCCAGGGGCAGGACCTTCGAGCCCGAGACGAGACAGGCACTCGACTCGGCCATCGAGGAGCTCGACCGCCTCGACCGGTTGGCCGCGGACCTTCTGATCCTCGCGAGGATGCGCGTGGAGCCGGAGCGACCGGTTGAAGAGGTCCATCTGGGCCATCTCGTGCGCAGGGCGGCGGCGAGACTCGTCCGCGGTCCGGGACGACAGCACCTGAGCGTGACTGTCGAGGGTCAAGCCGAGGTGAAAGGAGATCCGCTCACCCTCGACAGGGCGATCGACAACGTGTTGACCAATGCATTCAGACACGCCTCAGCGTCCGTGGCCATCGACATCACCCACTCCCAGCATTTGGCATGCATTCGAATCTGCGACGACGGCCCTGGCTTCCCAGAACCGATGCTCGAGAGAGCGACGGAGCGTTTCACGCGTGATCCTGGAAATACCGAAGGCACCGGTCTCGGGCTGGCGATCACGGCAGCGATCGTCGAGGCTCACCGCGGGGTTCTGGAGTGCGCCAATCGACCCGAGGGAGGAGCGATTGTCACGCTCCAACTACCTCTGGGCGAACAGGATCTTGTTCTGTCCAGTACTCCCATTGTGGGTAGGTAGCTCCGGGCCGTCCACCTGCCGGTCAATAAGGGTCAGCGAGCTCTTCCGCGGCGGTATCCTCCGAATGCGGCCTGAGTCGTTCCTCCAACCTTCGTCGAGCCGAATCATCGCCGAAAACGACGAGCGCATCTCCCGGATAGAGGGTTTGGTCACCGGTAGCCACAAGCAGACTATTCCCTCGATGGATCGAGACGACGATGGATCCTTCTGGCCACGGCACTTCCTTGACCATCCGCCCCGATGCTGCGGATCCTTCAGCAATCCCAAACTCGAAAAAGCCTGTCGTTTCCGACCGGCGCATGCCGAGCCGCTCCGGGAGACGCTCGGTTCTTGCCGCGGCACCGAGTGCCTGGTGATAGGCGGCAATAGCGTCCTCACGTCGGAACATGCCCACTAGGCGTTTTGGGTCATCGTCGGCTACCACTGGCAGCCGGCCGACACCGAGGACCGCCATGCGCTCGAGTGTTTCCGAGACAGGAATGGTCCTCGTGACTGTGACGGGCTCGGGTGTCATGGCATCCCTTGCCAGAACCTGGTCCGAGGGACCACCTGCCCGCACGATGTCCGATGCGGTAACAACTCCAACGAGCTGATCTCCATCTACGACCGGAAGCCCATTCAGTCGCTGATGATTCAGCACCCTGCGAACTTCACCGAGGGTCGCTTTGGCGGGAACGGTGGCCGTGGCCCGTAGACCGAGGTCACCTACGGTGATGGTGTCGAGCAGGTCGACGTTGTCCATCCGAATGGCATGAATCCCCATGCGTACCAAAGGTGAGGTATAGGCCGTTTCAGGATGCAGCTTGTTGGATAGCAGCGTGCTGATTGCGACGGTCAACATCAGCGGGAGCACCAGTCCGTAGTCGCCCGTCACCTCGAAGACGATGAGAATTGATGTGAGCGGGGCTCGCGCCACCCCGGCGAACACAGCAGCCATGCCCACGAGGGCGAACGCGCCGGGCACGATTCCCCACTCGGGCCACACATCGGCGGCGAGGTGAGCAAAGGCCGCTCCTGCGGTTGCCCCGATGAAAAGGCTTGGCATGAAGATGCCTCCTGAGCCCTTGCCGCCCAGCGTCAGCGACGTTGCTACCAACTTGCCCAGGGCCATCAGAGCGAAGAGCCACCAAACGGTGCTGGTCTCTTCACGGAGGACTTCGCCAATGAACCCCTGGCCTGTGCCGAGGACCTCGGGCAAGCCGAATCCGATGACAGCCACCACCAGACCGAAGAGAAGTGGTCGTGACCAACCTGGCAGGCTTGCCATGCGTAGCTCCGCGCGATCGAGACCAACTATGAAGAGCAGCGCCAGCCCAACGGCAAGGAGCCCCAAGAAGGCATAGAGGAGGAGCTGGCTCGGGCGGTCAAAGGAGTACAAGGGAACCTGAAACGTCAACTCGTCGCCTATCAGCGAGTGCGAAACAACGGCTCCGGCAACGGAGGCCACTATGACGGTGTGGAGATGACGCAGGGACAGGTCCCTAAGGATCACTTCCATGGCGAAGAACATCCCGGCAATGGGAGCGTTGAAGGTCGCAGCGATACCGGCACCCGCTCCTGCGGCAACCAGTGCCCTCGTATCCGGCTCGGAGATGCGTGTGACCTTTGCCATGAACGAACCGATGCCGGCTCCGATCTGGGCTATGGAGCCTTCACGTCCCGCGGAACCCCCGGTTCCGATAGTGAGGCCGGTGGTGATCGCCTTCATGGGCGCAACCCGTCCCCGGATCCTCCCACCTCGAACGGTGAGTGCCGCAAGGATCTGAGGCACTCCGTGCCCGGCGACCTCAGGCGCGAACCGGGCGGTCAAAGACCAGGCCAGGAACATGCCCACGGGGATCGTCAGGAACATCCACCAGTTCGACAGAAGGGGTATCGCTGCAACGTTCTCCGTGGCAGCTCCTACCAGCTGGAGGACCAGGATCAGCGCAGCGGCGCCGACACCAGCGCCGACTCCTACCAGCAGCGCCAGCATGAGCAACCCCGCGCCACCGGATGGACGGAGCCAACGGAGCCGTCCCCTCTCAGTCATAGGGCCATCCGACGGATCTGCGGGTATCCGGTTCTGGGGGAACCCTGGACTTGCTCATCGACAACGATGATGGTGCATAAAGCCGAGGCTTGCGAAGAGCGGCCCGCCTCAGCACATAACGGCACTTGTGTTCGCCACAGGCCGAGCCCGACATAATGCCGGTTATGGAGCGAGTGGTTGAGGCTGTCCGTCACGGTCTTGGCCTCGCCGAGTAGCTTCGGTTCTTCGTCTGAGGAGGAGCGATTATGGGTGCTGCGCCGCGTGGTGTAAGAGTCTTGTTCCGTGCGGCGATGGTGATCTTTGTGGTCACTGTTGTCATTGGGATTCTGAATGGGACCGATGTGTGGGATCCGCCACGGAATTCCTTGTTGACTCATGTTCATGCCGGAACATTGGGATGGATCACCCTGGCCGTGTTCGCCGGTGCTATCTGGATGTTTGGGGGTGAAGGGAAGGCCGATGCTGGTGCGCTCCCGGTCTTCGCGATCGTTGCCCTCTCGCTTTATGTGTTTGCGTTCTGGTCGGGCGATATCTTCGACACGACCGAGAGTATTCAGCGGCCAATTGGAGGGACGCTGGCGTTTATCGCCATGGTTTGGATGCTGCTGTGGGTGGTGAGAGCCAAACGAGGCGAGAAGTGGAATGTTGCCGAGTTCGGGATGGGTTTGTCGTTGGCGTTCCTCGTCTTTGGGGCGGTACTCGGCGTACTGCTCGGCCTTCAGTTGGCTGATGTTGAGATCGTGGCACCTGAGAATGCTCAGCGGCTTGGCGATTCTCATCCGGGAGCGATGGTCGCCGGCTTTGTCGTGTTGGCGGGGTTGGCCCTGATCGAATGGATGATGCCGGACCGCAAGGTTCCAATGCTGGGCGAGTCGAAGAGTGGGGTAGCTCAGATGCTGCTGCCGTTCTTTGCAGGCATACTCCTTGTCGTCGGCTTCCTTCTCGACCAAGAAGCCATCTACTCGCTGGGTGTCCCTCTGCAGATAGTTGGTGCCGTGATCCTGATCATCAGATTCAGGAGGTATCTGGTCCCTTCCCAGTGGGGAGGGCCGGTTATCAACAGGTTCGTGAGAACCCCCATTCTCGGCCTCGTAGTAGTCGTTGCACTGATCGCCTACCTGATCAGCCAGCTCATGACCGGAGCAGGCTTCGAAGAATTCCTGCCTATTGCGTTGACGATGGACCACGTCAACTTCCTCATAGTGATGACCAACCTCATCTTCGGGATGATGGCGATCGCGACCAAAGCGTCCGAAACTGCAGGAAAGATCGTCTACTGGGGACTCAACGTCGGAGTCGTAGGGTTCGCAGTGGGTCTGATCACCGAGAACACCGCCACCAAACGAATCTTCACACCAATCCTTGGCCTGACTTTGCTCTACGGCATCTGGACATACTTCACAGCCGAACCAGCAGCTCAGTCAACATCACAATGATCTGAAGAAGAGCCACCACCGGCCGCACATATCGGCCTTATACAGACTGAACGACCGTCCACAATGCCGGTTATCGACGAACGGTGATTCTCGAGTCTCCCGTGCTGGCGAGGAATCGTGTGCTGCTGTGTCCGATCAACTTCTAGACGTGCTGATAACAGGCGTCGCTGGGCTGGAGCGGTGTCCCTAGCCGTCGGATATCGCTGGTATCGAACCCGGCGGAAGCTCAGACTCGCGGCGAAACCACTCTTGGCTTGGTGGTGAAGGAGTCGCCGGCGACGCTGGAACCAAGTACAAGGTTCTGATCGAACGCTGCCAGCCGGTAGGCCCACCCGCCCCATAACCGGCAATATGCGCTCTCGCCCTACACGGACATAGGTGCCGTTATGTGCGGGGGGTATTGTCGAATCCGCTATCGAGGATGATCTGATGCGCAGGCTGACCTATTCGATGGGCGTTTCACTTGACGGTTACATCGCCGGGCCTGACGGCGGCTTTGATTGGGCGCCGCCAGACAAGGAGGTCTTTCGCTTCTGGATCGACGAGATACGAGAGGTCGGGGTCCACTTGTTGGGACGACGGTTGTACGAGACGATGTTGTACTGGGAGTCTGCCGACCAGGAATCGTCGCTCGACGACGCTGAGCTCGAGTGGGCCGCGATCTGGAACCCACTTCCGAAGGTGGTGTTCTCTTCCACGCTGTCGGCAGTGGAGGGTAATGCCCGCCTGGCCTCCGGCGGCTTGGCGAAGGAGGTCGAGCGGTTGCGAGCCGAGCCTGGCGTGGGCGATATCGCGATTGGCGGCGCGACTCTCGCCGCGGAGGCGGCCGCGTTGGGTCTGATCGACGAGTACCGGGCCATGGTCTACCCAGTGCTGGTTGGCGGTGGCACTCCATTCTTACCCCAGAGCGAACGTCGAGTGGATCTGGAACTTGTGGAGACCCGCACCTTCAACTCGGGGGTCGTCTACCTCCGCTACCGGGTGGCGCGCTGACCGATATGGCGCCCATAACCGGCATTATGTGCGCCGCTTGATCACCCTGTACATAAGTGCCGTTATGTGCGGTCTGGCTGTCTCGAGCTCGAGCCGGCCAGGAGCAGGTGTGCGAGAGCATCCGTTGGCTTACGATCCGGCGTGTGACCGACGGCCGACATCCACCAGTGTGTTCTGACGAAGACATCCGAGCCGCCTACCAGCCCGGTCTTAGAATCGTGTGGGAAGCGGCCGGGGAGCGCGAGGTCTGGGAGATCCTCGACGCTGATGACAACAATGTCACAACCCGCATCACTGCCTCGGACGGAACCCAAGCCACACGCTCCGCTCCCTTTGAGGAACTGTCCAGTCACTCCGCGTTCCCCATTGGACCGACCACGTTCCATATCGAATCGTTTGAGACGCCGGCTGGTCGATTCACAGGAACCCATTGCGTAGTTTCGCTTCCCGACGGCGATCAACACTTCTACTTCAGCGACCAGCACCCCGGGCCCCCAATTCGGATCG